>JADLCG010000110.1 GCA_020847355.1 Anaerolineales bacterium
ATGTGCAGGCATTTGCCGATTCGCCTGCGGGCGAAAAGATATTATGGGGATTTGCCCGAGAAAACTTACCGGCAGGTTTGGCGGGCGAGTACAACCAAGCGCTGATGGATTTAGGCGCCACAATTTGTCTGCCCAAAAATCCGAAATGTTCCATTTGCCCAGTCTTGAAATTTTGTATAGCGAAGCAAAATGGAACGCACGAATCAAGACCCGTGTTGAAAGCTAAAAAGAAAATCCCGCATTATGTTCAGGTGGCGGCTGTGATCGTAAAAAGGGGACGGGTTTTGTTGCATCATAGATCTGCGGATGGATTGCTGGCGAAGATGTGGGAGTTTCCGAACGCCAGAGTCGCGGCGGAACCTGAATCGGCGTTGGCAAGCGCTATTCGCGCGGCAACCCGGATTCGGGTCAAGAAAGGGGCGGCGCTGGGCGTTGTTCGGCACGCCTATACCCATTTCAAAACGACGACTTACGCCTTTCGCTGTGATCCGCTTTCAATCCCTAAAGATGAAAGCTTGAAGTGGGTGAGGATCGGCGAGTTGGGGAATTATCCGATGGGGAAAATAGACCGAAGCATTTCAAAGCTGTTAATTTGAGAATATTTGCAGTTCTTTGGATTTTCGTTATACTAGGACTTTAGTACTATTCGTCGTCGCGCTCAGGAGGCAGGAATGGGCTCTAGTAATAAGCGAAAAATTGGAAGAGACGTTCGGTTTATTCCGCTTTGGATTCAAATTGTCGTCAGCGTTACTGCTGTGATAACTGCAGTTATTGTGGGGCTCACGCCTTTGGGCCCTAGAATTTTAGAGCATATTCTAGCGGATACCGCTACGCCAGTTATTGCCATCCCGACCTTAACTTCCGCCCCCGCTTTTCCTTCGTCTCCTCCGGCGCTGACTTTGATGCCGACATCGCCTTCTGTTGAAACGCCGCTCCCAACCCCAACGCTAGACCCCAATTCAAACCTTACTCCGGCTCCATCCAGCGATTGGTTTTTAGATTGTATCGATTCTCGGATTTGGTCTGCCTATGCAGAGAATGTGTTACAGCCGCAAACCAGCCCTTGTTATCAATTGGCCGCTTATGGAGTGAACGCCGAGGGCGGCAGGTTGAATTTTATTTCAAACCGCTCTTACTCTACGGCAGTTGAATCTGGAATTTTTACCCCGTGGCAAAACTGGAAGCAGGTGGACGTTTCTATTGAATATGAAGATTTGAAGAATAGCGAAATCTGGATTGGCTTCTTTGAAGAAGATAGCACTCAGCCTAAAGGCATTGTTTTTGCCATTCAGCCCGGCGGAGATGTGGATGTGCGCGATTTGCCGCGCCAAGATTATCCGGTGGATAATACATACCTCCCTTATGCGGACGGGAAATTCAATGTGACGATTACCTTCTCAGGCGGCAAGGCGCGGTTTTCCGTAGATGGGCAAGGGCTTATCTCTGATTGGCCCGTGCCTTTTACAATTAAAAATTTATTTATCGGCTATCGCTCTTTGCCGAATACATTGATTGACGCGAGCGTTTATAACCTGAGATTGACCAAATAAAAAAACGTCCAGCAGATTTCTGCTGGACGTTTGCTTAAGCCTTGCTCAAAGTGACGAAAACCATCGGTCTGCGTTTGGTTTCCTGATGCAGATAACTCTTCACGGCGTTGATCAGGTCTTTTTCGTCGTCTATCCCGCCGTTATGGATCATCTCCATCACCCGCGCGCGCACTTCGCGGATCAGGGATGCCGCGTCCTCCGGCGAGACGAACCCGCGCGTGATGATTTCAGGAGCGTGTAAAAGTTTGCCGGTCAATTTATCCAAGCTGATGTCAATCAGCAGGATGCCGTTGCGGGCTAATTGGCTTCTTTCTTTCATTACGTCATGGTCAATATCGCCGATCGATTCGCCGGTCACGAAGACGTAATTGCCGGGGATGCGCTCGCCAAGCAGAACTTTTTTGCCGACCAATTCCACAACTTGACCATTTTCAACCACCACCGTATTCTCGGCGGGAATGCCCAGTTGTTGCGCCAATTCCGCATGGCGCATGAGTTGACGCAATTCGCCATGAATGGGCATAAAGTGTTTGGGGCGCACTAAATTGATCAGGAGCTTTTGCTCTTCCTGCGCGGCGTGACCAGAGACGTGAATTGGAGCAATGCCGTCGTGAACGACTTTCGCGCCTCTTCTTAACAGACGGTTGATCGTCTTGCTGATGGTTTCTTCGTTGCCCGGAATGGGGTGCGAAGAAAGCACGATCGTATCGCCCTCTTTCAAATCAAATTGACGGTTTGTTCCGGCGGATAATCTGCCGACAATCGAAGAAGGTTCGCCTTGCGAGCCGGTACACATGATCACTACTTTGTGATTTTGCATTTGCAAAGCTTGGTCAATCGGCACGATCAGCGCGTCTGGAATATCGAGGTATTTCATCTTTCGCGCAATCTTCACATTATCTACCATGCTGGGTCCGGCGATCGCCATTTTTCTACCATGCTTGGCGGCGGCGTCTGCCACTTGTTGCACGCGGGAGATTAATGAAGCGAAAGTCGCTACGATTACGCGCCCTTTTGCTTCGCCGAAAACTTTATCGAAAGCGGGACCAATCACCGATTCAGAAGGAGTCCAACCGGGGCGTTCGGCGTTGGTTGAATCTGAAAGGAGCAAATCCACGCCGCGCATGGAATATTCGGCGAGTTTCGCAAAATCTGTGGGCCAGCCATCTACCGGCGTGTGATCGAGTTTGAAATCGCTCATATGCACGACCAGCCCGGCATTAGTCGTAATCGCCATGCCTACGCAATCGGGAATGGAATGACTTACGTGAAAATATTCCACCGTGAACGGACCAATTTTGGTTTGTCCGCCGGCTTGAATGGTTTTGATCTGGGCTTTATGTTGAGCGTTGTTGCGCGCCAACTTGCCTTCGATCAACCCGCGCGTGAGGGGCGTAGCGTAAATGGGGATGGAGAAATCATCCACAAAATGTTGGATCGCGCCGATATGATCTTCATGCCCGTGCGTGATGAACAGCCCTAAAACGCGATTGGCGCGTTTTTTGAGATATTCATAATCGGGGATGATGTAATCCACGCCGAGCATATCGTTCTTAGGAAACATAATGCCCGCGTCCACAACAATGATGTCCCCGCCAAATTCGTAGGCCATCATGTTCTTTCCCACTTCGCCCAGCCCCCCGAGCGGGATAATTCTTAATTTGTTTTTCTTACTCATATTTTTTATATTCCTTATTAATAAATGGTTTGATAAAAACCGCCAATGCGGTTAAGAGTCGGGTTAATATTTTGAAAGCGCAGAGCTGAATCTCAAGAAAGTCTGGGACTCCAGCAAATGCAGACTTTCAGATGTGTTGTGAATTAGAGAGTTTCTCCCACAAACAAAAAACCTCCGCTGACTTGCTCGCGAAGGAATCGGTATGAACAAACACGATATTTCTCAAACAAACTGCTGACCAAACAGCAGGAAAAGTCAACTTAACTTTGAAAAGTATAGCAGGGTGAAGGTAATTTGTCAAAGCCCCAACCTTGCAACTTAATCAAATTGACAATCCTTCGCAACTCCTTTACACTTCCCGCATGGATATAGATTTTGACCTCTATCGTCACGAAATCCGCATTTCTTCCAATCCCCTTATCCGTCTTTCTGCAATTGACGTTTCGCCCGAACGCCCGCAACGCACGTTAGTTTTTATTCACGGTTTTGGCGGCAAGGCGGAGCAATGGCATTATCAAATGCAAAAGTTTGCGATGGATAACCGCGTCATCGCCTTGGATTTACGCGGACACGGTCTCTCCGACAAGCCAACTTCCGGCTATGATATGCCGCGCATCCAACTGGACCTTGAAACGGCGCTGACGCAGTTGAAAGTATCCACGCCGTTTGTTTTAATCGGCCACTCTTTCGGCGGCGCAGTCGTGACCGATTATGCGGTCAACCATCCTGAAAACATCGAAAAGCTGATTATGATCGCTACGGCGGGGGAGTTCAAACTTAAACCGCTGTTTAGCTTGGCGCTCAATCTGCCCGCGTCAGTTTTGAGAATAGTCGGCGTCTTTACGCGCAAATGGCTTCACGCCCCGCCGCACGCCCTGCGCGAATTTTATCTGCGGAATCTTTCCAAATGGAATGGTTGGGAACAGTTTACGAAATTAAAAGTCCCAACGCTGGTGATTCGCGGCCATCGTGACGCAGTCTTTGACCGGCCTTTGTTTGAGAAGGTGGCTGGCTCTATATCAGACGCGGAAGATGTAGATATTGGCGCATCGGGCCACATGGTCATGCTGGAGCGGCGCGAAGCGGTAGATCGCGCAATTGCCCGCTTCCTCAAAGGCGAGTCGCAAAAATCATGGCGCGATTCAACTTCCGCCGCCGCTAAAACCGCGCGCGATCAATTGAAACGCGAACGTGAATGGTTGGCGCATTACGAAGAAGGCGTGCCATACACTGTGGATGTGCCGCGCATTCCCGCGCATCATCTCTTGCGCTCTTCGGTGCGTAGGTTTCCAAAACGTCCGGCGCTTTATTTTGAAGGCTCAAAACTAACTTATCGCAAATTGAATCACGAAACGAATCGCTTTGCTAACGCTTTGAGCGCTCAGGGAGTTGGCAAAGGCTCGCGGGTGATCTTGCTCCTGCCGAATATTCCGCAAATGGTGATTGGTTTTTACGGCGTTCTCAAAACCGGCGCGACAGCCGTTTTGATTCCGCCGATGTTAGAGCCGGAAGAATTGATCCGCCAGTTGAAAGACGTGGATGCCAGCGTCTTGGTGACGCTTTCCACTTGGGCTTCGCTGGCGCAGAAAATTCAAAACGAAGCCGGAACGCCGCACGTGGTTCTGACCGATCCGGCGGAATACTTGGCGCTTCCCAAATATTTAATTTCACGTTGGCGTAATCGCGGCTTGGACGTGAAAAATTCACTGCGTTGGAATCGCTGGCTCTCCGCTCAAAATGATAAATCGCCCACGGTTGAAGTTGCGCCTGAAGATCTAGCCGTAATTCAATTTACCGGCGGCACAACTTCGCAATCCAAAGGCGTGATGCTTTCGCACCGCAACTTGGTGGCGAACGCTTTGCAAACGCGCCACTGGCTCCCAACTGCTCAGGAAGGCAAAGAAAGATTTTTATGCGTTGTGCCTTTCTTTCACAGTTATGGGATGACCGCCGCTTTGAATACGCCGGTCTCTTTAGGCGCGGCGCTGATTTTGAAACCGCAATTTCAAGTCTTGGATATTTTGAAAACGATCAAGCGCTACAAGCCGACGATCTTCCCCGGCTCGCCGAGTATGTATTTAGCCATTAGCAATTTTCGCGGCGTGCGGAAATATGGGATTAATTCGATCAAGGCGTGCGTCAGCGGGTCTGCGCCCTTGCCGGTAGAAGTGCAGGAAGAATTCGAGAAATTGACCAAAGGTAAGTTGGTGGAAGGTTACGGCTTGACGGAAGCCGCGCCGATTACCCACGCCAACCCGTTGGGCAAGAATCGTAAAGTTGGCACGATTGGCGTGCCATTGCCCTCAACCCAAGCCGCAATTGTGGATTTACAAACCAGCCGCAAGGAAGTAGAGCCGGGTCAAATTGGCGAATTGGCAGTTCGCGGTCCGCAAGTGATGATGGGCTATTGGAAAAATGAAGAAGCCACTAAACGCATGTTGACTCAAGACGGCTGGCTTCTCACCGGCGACGTGGCGCAAATGGACAAAGACGGTTATTTTCAAATTATTTCGCGCAAAGCGGATATGTGGTATCCCGAAAAAGAAATGAAACAACCGGCTTTCCCGCGCGATGTAGAAGAAGTGATTTACGAAATCCCGCAGGTGAAGGAAGTCGCCGTGGTCGCGGTCGGGAGTCACCCTTTTGCATTTGTAATTGCCGGAAAAGAGAAGCCCAGCGCCGAATCTGTGCTGGCATATTGCAAACGCAGATTACCCCCGGCTTTGGTTCCGCGCTTTGTAATTTTTATGGACGATTTCCCGCGCACGTTTATTGGCAAAGTATTGAGAAGAGAATTGGCAAAACGTTATGGCAACCGCATTGCAAGCGAATGAACTTCACGCAAATCAATTGGATCATCCAAAAATAAATTACGTACAACAGGGCATAGGCGAACCGATAATTTTAGTTCATGGGCTCGCCGCTTCTTTGCATGATTGGGACGATTTGCTCCCTGAATTGGCAGGGAATGGTTATGCCGCGTATGCGCTGGATTTATTAGGTCATGGCGAAAGCGCCAAGCCGAAATCTCGCGCAGAATATACCGTTGAAGGAGTCTATCGTCATTTTTCGGCGTGGATAGACGCTTTGGAAATTCAAACGCCGGCGACCTTGATCAGCCATTCGTTGGGCGCGGCAGTGTCTTTGATTTATGCCTTACGCCGCCCGGAGCGCGTTAGCAAACTGGTTTTGATCAATCCATTTTACGATCTGAAGCAATTAGCGCCGGTGATTCAACATCCGCTCTTGCGCCAGTTTTTGAGCACAAGCATCGTGGAGTTAACTCCCTACTGGTTGTTTCGCTTATTTGTGGATGTGACCAGCTTCAATTTCCATACAAACAACGGCGAAACGCACATTCTGCCGAAACATGTTCGCTCTCAAACCGCATTGGACTATACCCGCGCCTCTTCCGGGATTTACAACATCGTGCATACGCTTCCCAACCTGACCTCAGACCTGCCCCAGATTCAACAGCCGACTCTCCTCTTATGGGGCGCGCGTGATCAAACGTTAAACCCGGCATCTTTTCCGGCGCTCGCCAAATTGTTGCCAAACGTTAAAACCACGCACGCCTTTCCGCTCTGCGGGCATGTTCCGCATCAGTGCCACCCGCAAGATTTGAATCCGTATGTGTTGGATTTCCTAAAGCAAGATCGGTGAAAAGGCGGGGGAAATTTTATCCGAATAGCTTGACCAATTTTGGGGGCGCAGGGAACGTTTAATTCCAAATAAATCAACGCTGGCGATTTTTTAAGATTCACGTATGCTAATCATCCCTTGTCAAATACGGAAGGGTGGCGCTAAAATGCCGAACACTTAACCATATGTACGGGGATGCAGAGCCGTTACGCCCATATATGGCTGAA
Organism: Anaerolineales bacterium; assembly: GCA_020847355.1. Taxonomy (GTDB): domain Bacteria; phylum Chloroflexota; class Anaerolineae; order Anaerolineales; family Villigracilaceae; genus Villigracilis. The sequence continues at coordinate 7,098 of JADLCG010000110.1, forward strand.
ACATACGTTCTAAGAATAGCGAGGTTTTCGGATGCGTTGTCCGTATTGCAAGCATCATGATTCAAAGGTTTTAGATACTTCCCACGATAGTCACGGGGGGATTCGCCGGCGCCGCGAATGTTTGAAGTGCCGCCAGCGTTTTAGCAGTTACGAACGACCGATTTTAGCCACGCCCTTGATCGTCAAACAAGACGGCGGGCGCGAAGAGTTTGACCGCGAAAAATTAGCGCGCGGGATTCGCATTTCTTGCGCCAAGCGCCCAGTCTCTGCGGCGGATATTGAACGCATGATCGGGCAAGTGGAGAGCCGTTTGCAAAAAATGGGCAAAGCGGAAATTTCCTCGCGCATTGTCGGCGATTTGGTCATGGAGACTTTGAAAGAGGTGGATCAGATTGCCTATGTGCGCTATGCGATTGTGTATTTAGGTTTGGACGATTTGAAATCCATCCGCACTGAAATTGATCAATTGCTTGAAGATTAAATAAGTTCAAGGCAGAACATCCTGAAGGCGGGCAGGCGGTTTTGCCTTTTTATATCGGTAAATGGAGAGGCGCTTGCGCTGCGCCTTTGCAAGAAGAAAAAAATAGAGGAGTGTATGAAATGGTTGCAAAATCTGCTGAGACGAAAAATCTAAAAAATGGCTTACTGCCTACGCCGCCTATGCCGAAAGATTTGCCTAAAGCGAATCTGACGGATAACGCCCGTCAGGTATTGATGAAGCGTTATGTGCGGCGCGGCGACGATCAAAAGCCCGTGGAGAACGTCGAGGAGATGTTCTGGCGCGTGGCGTATCACGTTGCCAAAGTGGAAGAAGCCTGGGGCGGGGACGTGTCAGCGCGAACTGCGGAATACTATCACTTGCTTTCCAGCAAGAAGTTTTTTCCTAACTCTCCAACTTTTACCGGCGCGGGAACGCCGCTGGGACAATTGGCGGCATGTTTTGTTTTGCCAATTACCGACGATATGGGACGCGATAGCGCGGGCATTTTTCAGACTTTACGCAACGCCGCTTTGATTCAGCAGACAGGCGGCGGCAATGGTTTTTCTTTTTCACGCTTACGCCCCAAAGATTCGTTCGTGAAAACTTCAGCCGGGCGCGCTACGGGACCGATTGGCTTTTTGCGAGTCTACGACCATGCCTTTGGGGAGATTGCGCAAGGCGGTTGTTTACTGCCTGAGACGCTGGTATTTACCAATAAAGGTTTATTACGCCTTGACGAAATTGTAGATTCAAAGATTGATGGCTGGCAAGAACATGATTTATCTGTGCCAACCGACGAAGGCGTGAAAAATTCGCCGCGTGGGTTTAATAATGGCGTTGCGGAAGTTTTGCGGGTGCATACCCGCGAGGGGGTAAGTATTACAGGCACGCCGAATCATAAAGTGAAAGTGATGACAGATGCGGGCCCGCAATGGAAGGAACTGCAGGACTTATCCAATGGCGATTGGATTGTGATGCGGCTGGGTGAACATACGGGCAAAAGACAAGTCCTGAAACAGCCGGTTAAGAAACATGGCAATCAAATTATGCCGGACCTTCCCGCTATTTTGGATGAAGAATTCGCTTTCTTCTTGGGATATCTGGCTGGCGATGGATTCGTCGCCAAACATGAGGCGGATCATCGCATCGGCGTGAGCGTGGCGCATTCCTCTTATTTGATGGAAGAAATGCCAAACTTGCTTGAACGTTTGTTTAATGTCAATGTTCATAAAATGCAAAAACTGAACGACCGTTCCGTTACGTTTGTAATTGATAATGCGGCCGTGAAAGAATTTTTACAAATGAACGGTTTGGATAAAAAGAGTAGCCGCGAAGTGTCCGTGCCGCGTTTGATTCGTCAATCGCCTAAAAATATTGTCGGCGCATTCCTGCGCGGGTTGTTCGAGGCGGATGGCTCTATAACGCACGGTTACCCGACTTTAGGAACGTCATCTTCTCGCTTGGCGCGCGAAGTTTCAACGCTATTAATTGGTTTAGGTTGCCCCGTCCAAATGCGAACGACCTCTGCCGGCTTGGATCGCTGGGGCGATTCAGATACATATTATGTCAAAATTACATCCACTGTCGGATTGGCGGCATGGCGTAAAGAAATTGGCTGTGACCAACGCTCCCGCTTCGTTTCTGCGTATGCCTGGGAAAGCGACTTACGAAGAGAGACCTCGTTTGTTTTGCCGAATCCTAAATACTGGCTTCAATCTGTTTTAGCCGAAATTACAATAGGACAAATTGATCAACGAGAGCGCGGACGAAATATTAATTTCCGTTCCATTGAACCGCGTTTGCGAAAACAGATTTTAAGATATATGCGTGACGATAGAAACCTAACTCGCTCCAGCTATGAATTATTGCAAGCGCAACATCCGGATGCTTTTGAAAATTCGCCTTCCGTAGATGAATATTGGTTTGTTGAAGTTCGCGGCGTGGAAGAAGCAGGCTCGCACTTAACGTTAGATTTGGAAGTTGCGGATAATCACACGTATCTCGCTTATGGTATGGTGACGCATAACACCAGGCGGGGCGCCAATATGGCCGTGCTTCGTGTGGATCATCCAGATGTGGAAGAATTTGTCACTTGTAAGATCAATGAAAATCAAATTACCAATTTCAATATTTCAGTCGGCATCACCGATGCGTTTATGGAAGCCGTGCGCGACGATAAAGAGTGGCCTTTGCGCTTCCCGGATTTAACTGAGATGAAGCAAAAAGGTTTTAGCGGCACGTTAGAGCAAGCCGAAGCCGCCGGAATTAAAATCAATACCTATAAAACAGTGAACGCCCGTGAACTGTTCAATAAAATCGTCAAGCAGGCGCACCACAATGGCGAGCCGGGCGTATTATTCTTGGACGCTTCCAATCGTACTAATCCGGTGCCGCATCTATATCCATTGGAGGCGACAAACCCATGCGGCGAGCAATGGCTTGGACCATATGAAAACTGCTGTTTGGGTTCGGTCAACCTCAATGAGCATTGCGGACCCGACGGCACAGTAGATTGGGAATTGCTCAAACAATCAACTATTACCGCAACCAAATTTTTAGACGACGTCGTTGAATCGAATGCGTATGTGCCAGCCGTGCCAGAATTGCAAGATGCCGCGCATCGCGCCCGCCGCATCGGCTTGGGCATTATGGGGCTTGCCGATTTGATGTATCACGTGGGCGTGCGTTATGGCTCAAAAGAAGGGCAGGAGTTTGGCGCGCAAGTGATGGA
>JADLCG010000111.1 GCA_020847355.1 Anaerolineales bacterium
AATAATGCAATTATCGTCACGCCTCATGCGGATTTAGAAATGGCGACGCGCGCAATTTTATTCGGCGCGGTCGGCACGGCCGGGCAACGCTGTACTTCAACGCGCCGAATTATCATGCACAAATCTATCGCTAAAGATTTAACGCAACGACTGACGAACGCTTATAAGCAAGTACGCATTGGCGATCCGCTTCATGCGGATACTTTGATGGGTCCGTTGGTGGTGAATACTTCAGTGGAGGAAATGTTAGATGCGCTGAACAAGTCGAAACAAGACGGCGGCGAAGTTTTAGTCGGCGGTGAAATGTTGCCGAACCTTGGTCCCAATTTTGTTTCGCCAGCCATTGTCAAGATGCCCGCACAGACGGAAATCGTTAAGACCGAAACCTTTGCGCCAATTTTATATTTACTGGAATATGACACGATTGAAGACGCGCTTCACATTCATAATGACGTGCCGCAAGGTTTGTCTTCGGCGATCTTCACCGATTCGATGCGCGAGGCGGAGACGTTCTTATCTGTTGGCGGCTCGGATTGCGGGATTGCGAACGTCAACATTGGCACGTCTGGCGCGGAAATTGGCGGCGCATTCGGCGGCGAAAAAGAAACCGGCGGCGGGCGCGAATCCGGCTCGGACGCATGGAAAGTTTATATGCGCCGACAAACGAACACGATCAACTGGTCGAAGGATTTGCCTTTGGCGCAGGGGATTAAGTTTGGAGATTAAAATCCCCGCTTCTTTCTTAGTTGATATTTGATTCTGTTTCATCAAATTTTATTTTCGCCCCAATTGTAGGTCATGCCCTGCGCCCAGATCTGGGCGCAGGGCATGACGACTTAAGGAATCATCCCGTCACGCTACAAGCGTGACCTACGAATTCTTATGCTCGAATCTCAAACTCTTTGCAAAGCCTGTGAACTATGTTGCTCAGGTTTATATTTCCAAATCCCCAATCCAAATAGCCCATTCTATGGCATTTGCAAGTGGGGCATCAGCGGTAATTAATGGAAATTTCAGTTTTTGTGCTAATACTGCATAACAAGCATCGTAGGCTGTTAAATCTTTTTGCTTGGCAAGTTTCAAAGCGTCTTCGATTAAACCTGATGTGGAGGTAGATTTCAGCGCTAATTTATTTAAGTCTTCAAGGTCTGCGAGTGAATCTGCGAGCGGACGTTTATATCTCTTGGTATATTTCAGCAAAATATTAGCGCACTCAATATAAAATAAATCAGGCACATGAATTTCTGCTTGTGGGTCTTCGGCTAACAGAGCAAAGAGTTTATGAACTTTATCTGTAAATTCTTCTTCAACAAATAGTTTAATCCCTACGCTTGCGTCTAGTACACAGCGAAGAACGATTGCTTCGCTCATCTTGAACGGTCTTCGCGTAATAACTTAAGAGATGCAGGCGCATTTTTGGGCGCTTTGAATCTTCTTCTTTGAATAGAAGTCAATACTTTCGCTTGTTTTTTACGGCGTTCTTCATCTTCTACGGCTTGCGACAACATCATTATCACTTGGGCGCTCAAGGAACGGTTGCGCGCATTAGCAAGTTGTTGTAAGCGATTATATAAATCTTCGGGTACGCTACGGACATGTAAAGTATTCATCTGTACTCCTTTTTGTCAGTATAGCATGCTTGGTTGCGCAATGCAACCAAGCCTCTATTGTAAAATATTGCTTTCTATTTTGTGAAGTTTGGAGAGTGAGTTTTTAGAGACGCGCTTGCGCGTCTCTTTTTTTTACCGCTCGCCTTTGAAATATTCAGTGGTGGCTTGCCCGCTTTGCGAAATGCCTTCGCGTTTGAGGACTTTCCAGACGGTGAGGAAGATGATTTTTAGATCTAAGCCAAACGACCAATGTTCTATATACCAAACGTCCAGTTTGAATTTTTCGGGCCAGGCGATGGCGTTACGCCCGTTGATTTGCGCCCAGCCAGTTAACCCGGGCGGCAGGTTGTGGCGGCGGGCTTGTTCGGGGGAGTACAGCGGTAGATATTGCATTAAGAGCGGGCGCGGACCAACCAAACTCATTTCGCCGCGTAGAATATTGAAGAGTTCCGGCAGTTCATCGAGCGAGAGTTTGCGGAGAAACTGCCCAAGCGGCGTTAAACGTTCGGCGTCCGGGAGCAGGTTTCCGCTTGGGTCGCGGCGGTTGGTCATGGTGCGGAATTTGTAAATGTAAAACGGCTGGGCTTGGTAGCCCGGGCGTTGTTGTTTGAAGAGAATCGGCTTGCCGATAAAAATCCGAATTAGAATTACAATTAACAATAGAATTGGCGCAAGACAGACGATAGCGCACAGCGAAAAGATGATATCGAAGATGCGTTTGCTGATGGGCATAATTTTATTCTACCAAATTGTGGTATATTTTTAACGAGGAGTACGTACGATGAATGAGCGCATCCTGATTATTGAAGACGACCAAGCTATTTTGAAATTATTACAACGCGGGCTGGCTTATGAAGGGTACACCGTAGATACTGCTTTGGATGGCCGCATGGGGTTGATTGCGGCGCGCGACCATACGCCTGACCTCGTAATTTTAGATTGGATGTTGCCCGGCATGGACGGCTTGGAAGTTTGCCATCGCCTGCGGACGGGCGGGTCAATTCCGATTTTGATGTTGACCGCTAAAGATACGGTGCAAGACCGCATTCAAGGCTTGGATGCCGGCGCGGATGATTATATGGTCAAGCCGTTTAATTTGGATGAATTGCTCGCGCGCGTGCGCGCTTTGCTCCGCCGCACGCAACCGGAGCGTGTGCCGGTTTTGAAATTTGCGGACCTTTCGCTGGATACCGGTTCGCGGCAAGCCTCGCGCGGCAATCGTGTGGTGGCGCTGACGGCAAAAGAATACGAATTGTTGGAATTATTTTTACGCCATCCCAAACAGGTGCTGACCCGCGAAGTGATTTTTGACCGCGTATGGGGTTATGATTTCGGCGGCGAAAGCAACGTCTTGGAAGTGTATATTCGTTATCTGCGCCAAAAGTTGGAAGGCGGCGGCGAGATTCGCCTCATTCACACAGTGCGCGGCGTGGGTTATGTTTTGCGCGAAACCCCGTAAATTTGAAACGCAGTTTACCTTTAAGTTTGTTATTCTCAGGTTAGCTTAAACAAAACGGTTTAGACTTTTACCATGTCTTTGCGCCTACGCCTGACCATGCTCTATTCATTATTTATGGGCGGGATATTGCTGGTTTTCGGCGTGGTGGTTTTTATTTTGATCAATGTGATCTTATTGAATCAAGTGGATACCATGCTGGCGAGCGTCGTTCACGATATTACCAAAGTGACGCGCGTGAACGCGGTGGGGGAATTGAATATTATCAGTTTGCCGCCTTTGGATATGGCTTCCAATGCGTATGTGCAAGTTTGGGGGCAGGATGGCAAATTAGTAACTTCATCTGCGAGCATTGCGGCTCTGACAACTTCATTGGATGAATACGCTCTGAAATCTGGCGAAACTATGTACCGCGATTCGTGGTTGGAAGCGGCGCATTTGCGCGTGCTTACGGTTCCGCTTAAGATGGGCGCGCATAAAATCGGCGCTTTGCAAGTTGGCACAAGTTTGGCGGTGGTGGACGCCTCACAACGGACTTTGATTTCGGTGATGATGATCGTCGCCATTATTGCGGTTTTGATATCTGGGATAGGTTCGTGGGTTTTGCTCGGGCGGGCTTTCTCTCCGCTGGAGGTGATTACCTATGCGGTGGATCGCGTGAACCATGCGGACGATCTTTCGCGGCGCGTGCCGTATGCTGGCAGGCGCAATAATGAGATTGGTAATTTGGTCGAATCGATCAACCAAACGTTGGAACGTTTGGAATCGCTCTTCACCTCCCAACAGCGCTTTTTGGCGGACGTGAGCCATGAACTCCGCACGCCGCTGACGGTGATTAAGGGCAATGTGGATTTAATGCGTCGGATGAAAGAAGCGGATGAAGAATCGCTGACCAGCATTGATCAAGAAGCGGGGCGGCTTTCCCGTTTGGTGGGCGGCTTACTGATGTTGGCGCAAGCCGAATCCGGTAAGCTGACTTTGAACTTCAATCCCGTTGAATTAGATTTGCTATTAACTGAAGTTTTCACTGAAATGCAGGTCTTGGCAAAAAATAAAGTTACTATTCATCTCAATGATATTGATCAAGTTATGGTTAAGGGAGACCGCGACCGCCTGAAACAAGTTTTGCTCAATTTGGTTTCAAATGCAATTCAATATACGCCGCAAGGCGGCGATGTATTCTTGGGCTTGGCGAAAATTGGCGAGCAAGCGCGGCTGACCATCCGCGATACGGGCGCGGGCATTCCCGCCGAAGATTTACCGCACATCTTCGACCGTTTTTATCGCGCTGAGAAATCCCGCACGCGCTCGTCCTTCAGCGGTTTTGGGTTGGGCTTATCCATCGCGCAATGGATCGTCGAACATCACGGCGGACAACTCAAAGTTGAATCAAAAGAGGGGAAAGGCTCCACCTTTGCAATTTGGCTGGCTCTATTGCCTGAGCCCTAAGCGTTGACTCGCCTGCCTGCATAAACTTGCCCCATAACGAACGTACCAATTTTGCACAGCCGTATTGGATGAAGATCCGCTTCGCGCCGCGCTGTAAATGGGCTCGCCCAATTGAACATAACGCTTCGTTTCGGCGGGCCACGCCCATTCTGCGCGCTCGATCAAGCCAATGCCGCCGTTGTAACCTGCCAGCGCCAGCCGAGTGTTTCCGTTGGCGGTTTCAAGCGCGCGCTTGAGGTAGGCTAATCCGCGCTTCGCGTTGACTTCTGGATTGTAAGGGTTATCGGTAATTTGAAAATGAAAAGGCATAACCTGAAAAAGCCCCAGCGCTCCAGCGCTGGATGTGGCGCGCGGATCGCCGCAAGATTCGATCTGCATAATCGTGGCGACTAAGTTTGGGTCTAAGTTGGCGGCGTTTGCCCAATAGATGATATTCTCGCCCCAATATTGAATCTCCGCCGTGAAAATGGGGGAGAGCCCGGCAGTCGGTTTAGGTATGTTGATCGCGGGGGAAGTTTGCATAGCCAAAACTGCCAGCAAGCAACTGACTACGATTACTGAAAATGGAATCACAATAAAATCAGACAAACAGCCGCTCCCGTATTCTTCCTCTGGGGATGCGGCTGTTTGCCGTATAGTTGTAGTAGCGCGAGCGCGGGGCATACGATTTATTCTCTTTTCTGGGTCTCAAGGACCCGTGCTCGAAAATGATTTATTTAGTTTTGTGAAAATTATGCGTCGTAGTGGCGCTCTCCGTTTTCAGAATTTCGCGCGCCGTAGTTGATTGGGTGATAGGTTGGCTCAGGCGGAATGAATGAAGTTTGTTGAGAACTAATCGTCGGCTTGGGCGCGGGGCGGAAGGTATTGTTAACAGTCGGGGCGTTGTTGACGGGTCTAGCGATTTGAGAAGCTGGGCGCAGAATCGGTTGATTCGTTGGCTGATTAATGGATGTGCGATTTTGCGAGCTTGGATAACTGGGACGAGGTTGATAGGCGTTAGCTGGCGTTTGTTGATAAGGCTTGGATGGTTGGCTATATTGCGGGATAGATTGCCGCATAGGCGGATGCGCTCCGGCGGTGGTGAAAAGGCGATCTCCCGCCAGCGAAAAAGTGCCAATAATCAGCACGCGCACCAACCAAACCATAGAAGCGACGAAAATCGGCACGAATTTGGTTAAGGTCTCGGCGCTCATCACGCTGGTAGATTGCAGGTTGCCGTTATTTTGAATCGCAACCGAAACGCCCCACCAAGTGAGCGCGGCGTTGAAGCCAGCCGCCAAAATCCACGCGCCAAACAGATAGTACACTTCGGCGGGTTCATCGCGCCCCTGTTCGGGCGTGAAGATGCGGGCAATGCCCGCGAAGTCAATGCCGCAGAAGGCGATCGCCAAGATGCTCGCCCAGCGAAATCCGGCGAAGGTCAGATCGCCGAGCATATCGTGCAGGGCGTATTGCGTGGTGCTAAAGTTGAATATTTCAAACGCCAGCAACGCGCCGATGATCATCATGCCCCAAGCCGCGCCGCGGTTGAATTGACGGTTTTGCATAAGATTGCGCCAGAGGGTTTTAAGCCCGTCTCCAACGCCTCGCCGATAAGTGTTCATGTTAATCTCCTTCTGTGGACGCTTGAATTAGAACATTTATTCTATAAGAATAGAACATTTATTCTGTTTTGTCAAGAGGGAATTTTAGGGCTATCGCATTTGGGTTTTTATCCGCTAATCTGCGCCAATCTACGCGATTTTTTTAGAAAGATTAGCGTAAATTCGTGAAGATTGGCGGATTCTGAAACTAAATCACCAAAGGTTGGGTTTCAAGATTTTCAAATGCGATTACCCTACCCAAAAAGATTTTTACTCCGCTTTTTCCTTATTTCGGCGGTATCATTGCCTTTTTGTCTAAAATGGATTAAATTAAAGACACTAGCACGCCCGTTCTATCAGATGAATACAAAACTTTAGGAGAATCTCATGGCAGACTCAAACTTTTATCTTGGGCGTATTTTTGACGCAAAAACCGCCAAAGTCACCGCTCAGGCAATTCAATATGACCCAGCCGATCTAACCACCCATGCCGTCGTCACCGGCATGACCGGCTCCGGGAAAACCGGCTTATGTATCGGCTTGCTAGAAGAAGCGGCTTTGCAGGGCGTTCCCGCAATTATGATTGATCCCAAAGGCGATCTTACCAATTTACTCCTGCACTTCCCGGATTTATTGCCGCAAGATTTTCAACCCTGGATTGACCCGGAAATTATCCGCCGCGCCGGAGTCACGCCCGAGGAAGCCGCCAAAGAAGCCGCTGAATCTTGGTCGAAAGGCTTGAAAGAATGGGGCATTGATAAAGAACGGATTCGCGCTTTACAGAACTCAGTCAATTTTGCAATTTATACGCCCGGCTCCGATGCTGGCATTCCGGTCAGCGTGCTTTCTTCTTTAGCCGCGCCAGATTTAGATTGGGGAAGCAACCGCGAAACCCTGCGCGAAAAAATTTCAAGCACAGTCACCGCTTTATTAGGCTTGGTTGGATTCAATGATTTAGACCCAATCCGCTCGCGCGAACATATCCTGCTTTCCAATATTTTTGAAACCCATTGGAGCGAAGGTAAAGATATTGATCTCACCGAATTAATTATGCAAACCCAAAGCCCGCCTTTCCAGAACCTCGGCGCGCTCCCAGTAGATACCTTCTTCCCGTCTAAAGATCGCATGGTCTTGGCGATGTCGCTCAACAACATCCTCGCCGCGCCGGCGTTTGAAGTTTGGCGTGAAGGCGAAGCGCTGGATGTAAAACGTCTCTTATTCACCGCCGAAGGCAAACCGCGTCACAGCGTTTTTTATCTCGCGCACCTTTCCGATGGCGAAAGAATGTTCTTTGTCACGCTCTTACTTTCTGCCGTGGAAACGTGGATGCGCACGCAAAGCGGCTCTTCCGCCTTACGCGCCTTGCTCTACATGGATGAAATTTACGGCTATCTTCCGCCCACTGCCGTGCCGCCTTCAAAAGGTCCTTTGCTTCGGATGTTAAAACAAGCCCGCGCCTTTGGCTTGGGTTTACTGCTCGCCACTCAAAACCCAGTGGATATAGATTACAAAGCGCTTTCCAACGCCGGCACATGGCTGATTGGCAAATTGCAAACCGAGCGCGATAAAAATCGCCTGCTCGATGGGCTGGAAAGCGCCGCCGGCGGCATCCCACGCGCCGCAATGGATAAGTTAATCTCTTCGCTAGGCAAGCGCGTTTTTGTTTTACACAACGTCCACGAAAAAGCGCCGGTCTTAATGCAAACCCGTTGGGCGATGAACTTTTTAGCCGGCCCCCTGACGCGCGCCCAGATTCCCGCGCTCAATCAATTGGTTGGAGCCGCGCCTCAAACGGACCCCGCGCCTGCTCCAGTTACAAGAGCAGAGTCTCAGCCTCAGCCTTCAGTTGAAGCTTTGCAACCCGTCGCTGTGCCTACACAAGCGGCAGTCGCGCAACCTGCTCCAGTTCGTCCAGTTGCGCCCGCTCCACAAAAAGCGGATGGTAGCGTCACCAAGCCAGCGCTCCCTTCCGGCATTCGTGAATACTTTTTGCCGCAAAATTACAGCCTGCCAGAGGCGTTCCAATCCGCGCAAAAGACCATGCCGCCGCAAGCTATGATCCAAGGCGTAATTTATCGCCCTGCGCTTTTAGCCGCCGCGCAGGTTCGTTTATTGGATCGTAAATATGGCGTGGATACAGAAATTACCCGCGCCGCGCTGATTCAAGCCGCAGACGCAAAAGGCATTGTCCGCTGGGAAGAATTTACCTACAACGGACCCGCTTTGGATAAAATTGAAAACGCGCCAGTCGCTTCGGCTCGCTTTGGCATTGTGGATTTGCCTTTCAACAACCCCAAGCAAATGACCGCCCTCCAAAAAGATTTTACGGATTGGGTCTTTAGAAATTCAGAAACTACCGCTCGCGCAAACGCCAAGCTGAAAGTTTTTGCAGGTCCCGATATCACCGCCGCCGAATTTATGAAGCAATGCGCGGAATCCGCCCGCGAAGCTTGTGATGCGGAGATCGAAAAGAAAACCGCCACGTTGGATCGAAAAATCCGCGCGCTGGAAGATAGACTAGGTCGAGAACGAAGCGAACTGCACGAAGATCAAGCGGAATTGCAAAATCGCAATATTGAATCCTATGCTAATTTAGCTGAACTCGGCGCCAGTTTATTTGGGCTAACCAGAAAAAAATCGGTCACTACGCAATTCACAAAACATCGTTTGGCGCAAAGCGCCAAAGCGCAAGTGCAAGAATCGCAAGAGACGATTGACCGCTTATCCGCAGACTTAGAAAGCTTAGAAAAAGAACGAAGCACAATTGAAGCTGAAATCACCAAGCGCTGGGGGAGCATCGTCTCGGAAGTGGACGAGATCACAGTTAAGCCGAAGAAAACGGACGTATATGTAAACATCTTCGGGATTGGCTGGGCGCCTTATTACATCGTCCAAACGAATGAAGGCGCGCTCGAATTGCCCGCTTTTGGCGCAGAACGATAAAGCGCGAAGTTTTTTCGCGCAAGCCGAATAATAAAAGGAGAGCGAGATAAAATCTCGCTCTCCTTTTTTAGACCTTTACCAAATTTGCGTCAATGATTGGGCGCCACCAGTTGATTTTTAGCGCAGAAACCCACGCATATTCATCCTGTCCGTAATCCACGCCGCCCGGCGCGCGATGGACTGTGCCGTGTTCCAAAAGCCATTCTTCAAATTCATTTTTGGGGATTAGATTCGTCTGCCCGCCATACAGTTGTTGTAAAAATTGTTGCGACCCAAAATAAGCGGCGAGAATGCTCTCCGCGCGATGACCAAAGCTGTGAATCATCTCGCGCACGCCGCGCTCGTAATTGAAGCCCATCATCACAAAACGCCTGCACGGCAATTCCAAACCCGGCGCATTACACCAAAACGCTTTTTCTCCAGCCATACGGCTTTCATAAAATCCGAAATACGGACCGCCAAACAGCCAAACCTCATCAATAATTTTATTTTCAATCGCCTGAACGATTTCATAATCGCGGACGATCCGCGCATAATCCGCGAGCAAGAAATTGCCGCGTTCATCTTTGAGCACGGCTTGCCCGTTTTGCCGCGCTTGCGTCCAGGTCGCGTCGTTATATTGTTGTCCATTTGCAAAAACTGGATAAAGCGGCACATCCAAAATTTTGATCGGTTTGTAGATCAACATCTTGTGGCTGGCTTGGATCATGGCTTCGGTATATTCTTCCGCTAAAACATTCGCCTGACCCCACTCGGCGGGGATTGCCGGCGTTCTAAAATTGAGCGCCAATATTTTGCTCACTTTGGCGGGCTTAGGCATACGCCTGAAATTAAACGGCATGGAAATCGCTCCTGCTTTGAGATGACGGTTAAGCTCTATTCTAGCGCTCACCGCCGATGAATAGAATATCTAGGTTAATATTTTATCCCTGCTCAAGCCGCCGTCCTCGGCGGCGGGGACGCCGCCTTGAGCGATGGTTTGTAAAATTTATTTCGACCGACTACTTAACGCTCACCGCGGACGAATAGAATAGCTAAGTTAATATTTTGCGCGTTTCGGCAACGTCCGCGTGAATCTTTTCGATCAGCGCTTCAATCGAATCAAATTTCAATTCGTCTCGAATGCGGGCGCTGAATTCTAATTTCAAATCCGCTCCGTAAATATCGCGGTCAAAATCGAGCAGGTAGGCTTCGAGGCTGGGCGTTTTACGCTCCGGCGTGAAAGTTGGGTTGAAGCCGATGTTCGTCGCCGCCATAAATTTTTCGCCGCCCAAATATGCCCAGCAAGCGTAAATGCCGTTAGCGGGCGCGGCTTTTTGCGGAGGATAATCCACATTGGCGGTTGGAAAGCCAAGCGCCCGCCCGCGTTGCGCGCCGCGAATCACTTCTCCGCTCAGGGTATAAGGATGACCAAGCAGTTGTTTCGCTTCAGCGATCTTGCCGCTGGAAATTAATTTACGAATTTCAGTGGATGAAATCACGCCGCTTGCGCCGCTCAAAGCTGGGATGATCTCGAGGGCATATTCTAGCTCCTTGCCGATTTCGCCCAAACGCGCCGCATTGCCTTCGCGGTTTTTGCCCAAAGCAAAATCATAGCCGATGAGCAGGCGCTTGAGTCCGAGGCGCGCTTTCAGCTTGGACATGTATTCGTAAGCCGAAGCAGTTGAAAGGTCCGGCGTGAAGTGCTGAGTGATGACATAATCCACGCCAAACGCGGCAAGCAGATCGGCGCGCTCGTCTGGCGTAGTTAGATATTTAATTTCCTTCCCCGCTAAAACTTGGGCTGGGTGAGGGTCAAAAGTGAGGACGATCGCCGCTTCATTTTGCGCGTGGGCGATTTGAACAAGCTTATGGAGGATGGCTTGGTGGCCGCGATGCACGCCGTCAAATACGCCGATGGTGAGGTGCGTATTTTGGAGTTTTAGTTCTTCGAGGGAATGAATATGTTTCATGGAATTAAATACAGCCGCCAAGCTGGCGGCTGTAACTATTTGTAAAAGTTATTCTGAAGCGAAGAAAACTTTTTTCGGTTGCCATTCTTGTGAACCGTCTGCGTTGATGACGAGTTCCATCAGCGCGACCAATTCGCCCTGCGTGCTAATGCCGCGAACTTTTTGATTTTCGGTATCGGCTTCTTTGGCTTTGACGCGGTGTCCGTGACGCACGCCTTCAACTTCATCTGGGTTGAGTTCAATGGAGGGCCAATCGCCGAGGGCTTCGGCGGCGGGGATTAAATATTGATACCAATTGCCGGCGGTGAAAGCTTCTTGTAATTTGCGGAGCGGGGTTGCATCGCGTAAAGAGAAGCGCCCGCTTTTGGTGCGGCGCAAGCCGACGAGATATGCGCCACAGCCAAGTTTGATGCCGAGATCGTTTGCCAATGAGCGGACGTATGTGCCTGAGGAGCAGTGGACGTCAATGACCGCTTCCGGCGGCGCCCATTCCAACACTTCAAGGTGATGGACGGTGATGGTGCGCGGAGCGAGTTCGACTTCTTCGCCTTTGCGCGCCATTTCGTAGGCTTTGCGTCCTTGCACTTTCACGGCGGAGTAGGGCGGGGGAGTTTGTTCAATTTCGCCGACGAAGGTTTGTAAGGCTTCTTCAAATTGCGCTTCGGTGACGTTTACCGGATTTTCCGTGCGCTTGACTTGACCTTCAGCGTCGAAGGTATCGGTGGTGCCGCCCATGCGGATGATGGCTTGATAGCGCTTATCGGATGCGGAGACGTATTCGCTTAAGCGCACGGCTGGTCCAACTAAAATGACCAACACGCCGGAAGCGCGCGGGTCGAGCGTGCCGGTGTGTCCGGCGCGGCGTAAGCCGGTGCCGTTGCGAATGGCTTGGACTACGTCGTGAGAAGTCATACCTACGGGTTTATCTACCACTAAGACCCCGGAGATGGCGTTTTTAACATCTTGACTGTTCATGGATTCCTCCTGAAAATTCTTTCAGTTTAGCGTACTAAATTTAGATTTGACTGGCAATCGAACTTTAGGGTGAGTTTGATTTATGGACTTTGCAGTTTTAACATTTCCCGGGTGACCTTAAGCGCTTCTTTTTGGACTTCGCTCAAGTTTCCCTCAATATCTGCTCCTGCCGCCGCGGCATGACCTCCGCCTTGAAAGTGTTTGGCAATCGGCGAAACGTCTATCCCATCTGCCAGGGCGCGCCACGAAATTTTTACGTGATTGTTTCCTTGCTCAACGAAAACCATGCCGACTTTGTTCCCGTCAATCGCGGAGATGAGGTTGATTAAGTCGGCGTCGTCATTGCCGCCGTACCCCGCCGCTTTGCGATCTTCTACGGTGAGAGCGCACCAGACAATGCCGTCTTTATGCTTAATGTTGGAAAGCCCCGCGCCCCAATATTTTGCGGCGGGGAATGTTTTGCTAACGAGGGCTTGCATGTAAATTTTGGAGAGGTCTGCGCCGGTTTCCATTAATGCGGCGGCTTGTCTTAATGCTTCAGGCGTGGTGTTGGGCGTGCGAAAGCCTAAAGTGTCGGTGATGATTCCGGTTAGTAAAGCGGCGGCAACGGGTTGGGTAATCGCTAAACCCCATTGCGGGAGGTATTTGGTCAAAATGGCGGCGGTCGCCACTTCTTCCGCTTCGATCAGGTTTAATGCGCCGAAATTTTCGTTGGTTTTATGGTGATCAATATTAATATCGGGCTTGCCGAAGTTTTCAAAAATCTTTCCGGTGCGTTTGAAGTCTGCGCAGTCCACGGTGATGAAAGTGTCATATTCGCCGCTCGGTTCGCGGACAATGGCTTCACTGCCGCTGAGATGTTTGAACGAAGTTGGCGCGCCGTCCGCTAAAACCAGTTGAACGGATTTGCCCGCGTTTTGTAGCGCCAAGCCCAGCCCGAGCAAAGAGCCAATCGCGTCGCCGTCGGGGCGCACGTGCGAGGCGATGATAATTTTATTTGCAGACGTTAATCTGTTTTTTATCGCCCCAATGAGTTCAACATTCATCAATTTGTAGCTCCCTTAGTTCGGCTTGGACAATGCGGTCAATCGTAAATCAGGGGAGTGGAAACGTCAACTCCCCGCCGTTTTTACTTAGGCGCTCTTAATTTAGCCAGAATCTGTTCGATGTGATCGGCGTTTTCCGGCGTTGGGTCCCAGTGAAAGCGTAGGCGCGGAAAGGCGCGCATCTCAACGCGGGCGGCGAGATGCTTGCGTAAAAATCCCGAAGCGGATTCTAAACCCGCCAGAATCTCTGCGGAACGCGCGGCGCCTTCAACCGCGGAGACGTAAATATCGGCTACGGTGAGTTCCCGATCAATTTTCACGTCGGTGACGAAAATTTGTTTCAGGCGCGGGTCGCTAATCTCGCGGATTAACATCTCCGCCAGTTCTTGTTTTACGCGGTCGGCAATGCGTTGTAATCTAATTCCTGAGGGCATTTTATTTAGGCTTTATCAATTGAAAAAAGCTAAGCGCCTTTTTCTAGAATATAACAGACGGCTTGATCGCCGGGTTGAATATCGTTGAAACTCTTGAAGCCAACGCCGCATTCAAAGCCGGTACGAATTTCTTTTACGTCGTCCTTTTCATGGCGCAGGGAGGAGAGATCGCCTTCATAGACAATATCCGTTCCGCGATATAAGCGGACTTTCGCGCCGCGCCGTAATTCGCCTTCGGTCACTTTACAACCGGCGACGCGCCCAAATTTAGAGGCGGCAAAGACTTGTAAAACGGTGGCGCGCCCTAGAATCTTCTCGGTGGTTTCAGGTTCAAGCATACCTTTTAAGGCTTTTTCAATATCTTCGGTCATGCGATAGATGATTTCATAAAGGCGGATATCTACGCCTTCTTTTTCCGCCATGCGCCGCGCATCCACATCCGCTTGGACGTTGAAGCCGATGATGATCGCTTTGGAAGCGGAGGCGAGCATCACGTCGTTATTGCCGATGTTGCCAGTTTCAGCGTGCAGGATTTTCAACCCGATTTCGCCTTCGCCGAGTTTGTTCAATTCGGTGACGATTGGGTCCACTGAACCTTGTACGTCGGCTTTGACGATTAGATTTAATTCTTTCGCATCCCCGGCTTGGACGTTGGCGAATAGATCTTCGAGCGAAACCTTTTTCTTGGATTGCGCCTGAGTTTTCGCGGCTTCTAATCTCTCGGCTACAATGGCGCGCGCTTCTTTATCTGAAGTGACGACTTGAAATAAATCCCCAGCAGAAGGCACATCGCTCAAGCCCATCACCGCCACCGGCGTGGAAGGCCCGGCTTTCTTGACCGGCTTGCCGCGATAATCGCTAATTGCGCGCAACTTCCCGTGCGCCACGCCAGCGACGACAATATCGCCAGCTTCCAGCGTTCCGTTTTGGACGAGTAATGTCGCCAGCACGCCTTTGGATTTATCCAACTCCGCTTCAATGACCGTGCCGATGACTTTTCCATTTGGGTTAGCTTTAATTTCACTGCTATCGGCAACCAGCAAAATGCCTTCAAGCAAATCGTCTATGCCGGTTTTTTGTTTCGCTGAAACTGGCACAACCATAGTGCTTCCGCCCCAATCGTCCGGGACGAGTTCCAACTCGGCAAGCTGTTGTTTGACTCGGTCTGGGTTGGCGTTTGGGCGGTCAATTTTGTTGAGCGCTACCATCATTGGCACGCGCGCCGCTTTGGCATGAGCAATCGCTTCGCGGGTTTGCGGCATCACGCCATCGTCTGCGGCGACTACTAAAACCACAATGTCCGCGCCTTGCGCCCCGCGCGCGCGCATTTGCGTAAAAGCCGCGTGACCGGGCGTATCCAAAAAGGTAATTAAGCGACCTTTCTTCTCCACCTGATAAGCGCCAATGTGTTGCGTGATCCCGCCGGCTTCGCCAGCGGCTACTTCGGTGGAACGGATCGCGTCTAACAAACTGGTTTTACCGTGATCAACGTGACCTAAAATTGTCACAACCGGCGGGCGGAGTTTTAGCTGAGCGCCATCTTCGCCGGCGATCAATTGCCGCCAGAGCGGCACTTCGCCGACTTCTTTATGCTCTTCTTCTTGAACAACTTCTGGAATTGCCTCAAAACCATATTCGGCGACCACAATCGCCGCGGTTTCAAAATCCACCGCTTGATTAATGGTTGCCATTACGCCATTGGTCATTAACTTTTTAATTAGATCAATTGGGCTTTTCTCGATCTTCTGAGCCAGATCACGAATGATGATGCTGGCGGGTAACTCAATCTTTACGCTCATCAGAGCCTCCTTGCTAGGTTGCAGGGGAGCGAACTCCGCCTGCGGATTTGCAATCCAACCAACCAAGGGCTTATGAGCGCAAGAAACTATTCGTTCATATTAACTTAGGTTGGTCTCTGCCTCTGGCGGCAGAGTCTTCATAAAATTTTCCAGATGGGCAACATCTTCTTTGGTCAACTCAACTTTCAGCGCATGTTGAAGCGCGCCCTTTAATCCGCGCTCCCAACACGCCAAACGGTCGTGCAGGTAAGCGCCTCTTCCGGCGATTTTTCCGGTTGGGTCAACTTGTACCCCGCCCGCAGTGCGGACGATACGCACGAGATTCCTTTTTGCAAGCGCTTCTCGACAACCCACACAAGTCCGTTGGGGTACATGCTTTTTGATACGTTGAGTAAGTTTGGCTATCATCTCAATTCTCTCTCAAAGAGAGGACGAACTTACCAATCTTCGCCTAAACCGTTGTCGCCGCGTTTATGTTTCTTACGCCCAACGACTTCGCCCAAGCCTTCGTCAAACTCCAGCGCCACGCCTTTTTTCTTGACTTTTTTATCTTTCTTTTTATCGCCAGATTCTTCAGAAGCCTCTTCGTTGTTTTGGAAGATTTCAGGCTTCATCTTGAACAACTCATCCAGCGATACGCCGTCTTTGGCGAATTCGTCTTCAATCGCTTCTTCCTGTTGATGACGCTTCGCTTCTTTCTTAACTTCGGCTGGTTTCTTGTTCTCTGGCAGAATCTCCGCCGAGACAACGCTCGCTTCGGGCGCTTCAACCGCCGGAATTTCCTCAACTTGCACAGGCTCCGGCTCTGGGAATTGAATAGCGGCGAGCGTTTCTTCGATCACTTGAATTGCTTTCGCGCCGATGCCGGGCAAACCGAGAATTTTATTTTGATCGGTCTTTAATGCGAAGAGCACATCGCCGATATTTTCATAGCCGGCTTCGGTGAGGATGTTAAAGATGTGTTCTTTAAGACCGGCTTGTTCGAGCGGCATAGAAAATGCGGGAGCGGGAATATCTGAACGGGCGGCGGCGGAGCGTTCTTCTTCCGCGCGCACGGCTTCTTCCTTGATTTGAATCGTGCGGCGTTCCACGCGATCCACAAATTGACCGAGCGCAGTATATTCTTCCGGCGTGATCGGGCGACCTTCCGCCTTTTTTGCCAAAATTTCTTGAATTTGAGGAATGGCTTCCACTGCCGCCGGGAGCAAAGCGGAGAGTTCGGCGTCGCCTTGTAATTTATTCAGGGTATCGGTTGCCGCTTCCGTCAGCGATTTGATGTCAATGCGCCAGCCGGTTAAGCGGGCGGCGAGGCGGGCGTTTTGTCCATCCCGCCCGATGGCTAAGCTTAATTGATCTTCGCCAACGACTACGGTTGCAGTCTTCGCGCCTTCGTCGTCGCCGAGGTAAACGCCGCTCACGCGGGCGGGGCTAATGGCTTTGGAAATATAAACGACCGGGTCTTGATCCCATTGGATAATGTCAATCTTTTCATCGTGCAGTTCTTTGACGATGGCTTGAATACGCACGCCTTTAATGCCGACGCACGCGCCCACTGGATCAATGCCGGGTTGCGTAGCCGAAACGGCGACTTTGGCGCGCGCCCCCGGTTCGCGCGAGATGGCGCGAATTTCCACAATGCCGTGATAAATTTCCGGCACTTCATTTTCAAGCAAGCGGCGTAAAAAGTTGCGATGCGCGCGCGATAAAATGATTTGCGGTCCGCGCGTGCCGTCTTTGACTTCCATCACTACGGCGCGAATGCGATCGTGCAGTTTCAGGCGTTCGCCCGGAATTTTTTGATTCGTCGGCATAATGCCTTCGGCTTTCATATCCAAGCCGATGGTGGCGCCTTGCGCGTTGATCGCCTGCACCAAACCCGAGGTGATCTCGCCAACCTGACGCTCAAAATATTGCATCTGATTGGAGCGTTCCGCTTCACGGATGCGTTGTTGAATGACCTGACGCGCGGTTTGCGCCGCTACGCGTCCAAAATCCGCCGGGGTGGTTTCAACCAACGCCATATCGCCAACCTGAACTTCTGGATGTTCTTTGCGGGCGTCTTCCAGCAAAACTTCAGTGCGTTGATCTACCACGCTATCTTCAACAACTTCTTTTTCGGCATAGACGGTTACATGACCGGTTTCCGGGTCAAGTTTAGCTTCCACTTGTTGCGCGGTAGAGGCGTTCACCGCCCGCCGATAAGCGGAAACCATCGCCGATTCAATCGCCGTCACGATCACATCTTTGGCGAGTTGTTTATCTTCTAGTATTTCATTGAATGCTAGGGCGAAATCATTCTTGGGCATGCTTTAGGGCTCCTAATTAATAC
>JADLCG010000112.1 GCA_020847355.1 Anaerolineales bacterium
ACACATTGTAATTATATAGATATGGAATAGTAATATTAGTAGGGGCTGTGGAAAGTGTGGATAAAATGGATTCACCCCCAAATATAAGGTTGTGACTCGCGCCTCCCGCCAAACCTAGGCAGACTCAGCTTTCCCGAACATGGATTGCGCTGTGGATTGATTCAGGATAAGTTATCAACAAAAAATTGAGTTATCCACACTTTTGCCAACAATTCTATATATTGGATTTGAAGAAAATTACCCCCCATATATGGGGGCGCTGATTTTTTGACTTTTCCTCAGCTATCTAGGAAAAAGGGGCTATTCTCCACAGGCAGAGGGGTTTTTCCACAGTTTTTCGGCAGTTATCCACAGTTTAGGGCGGCTCGAAACCTTTCTTGACTAGACATCTCCCCCCAAATGTGGCGGCTATTTTGTGAAATCCCGCTCAACAGCTTTTGTTATACGAAATTTGCTAATTTTGAGCTTGTTTTTTCTTAGGGTTAGCTTACTCCACCCCGTTGGCGGCGGCGATCTCTTCTAAAAGAATTTCAATCTCATCCAGATAGTGATCTAAACCTTCTACGCGCTCTGAAAAGTTTTCGCCAAAACCGAGTTCGTTGACCGCATTCTTCCAAAAGTTGAGGTGATCGCCTTCTAGAACTGCGGCTGAAAGCGTCCAAGTTTGCAAGAGAGGCCATAACGCGGCGGTTGGGTTTTCGCCTTCCGCCAGTGCGCGGATGGCTTTTTCATAATAATTTAAGCGGATCGGCGTAATGCGCGGGTCCACATTTGGTTTTTCGCTGGCTAACTTGAAGGCGGTTTTCCAATCTCCCAGCCAGCGGTTGATCTGTTCGGCGGTCAGTTGATTGGCTCCCAGCAATCCATAAGCGCCAATCGCCAGCCCGGGCTTTTGAACGGCTTCTGCGCGAAACGGCAATTCAAGGAGAATGCGGCGTTCATAGAGCGGCTCGCCGCTAATTTCGGCAATGGCGTTCAGCGCATAGAATAAAGCGGATAGGAAATTTTGAAGTTCCAGCGGAGCGGCGAGTTCAACTTCAGTTAACTCAGCCCAAGCCTGACGAGCTTGTTTGAGCAATTTGCGGCAACGCTGTAACATGAGCGGCGGCTGTTCAAACTCAAAACCGGCGCGCAAGCTGGCTTGCACAAAGTCAAAAAACTTTTCGCGTTCGTATAACAACATTGGATCGTACATCTCGTAGCCCAGCCACGGGTCGCCGCGTAATTCGCGCGGATTTTTGAATTCGTCTTTTGCGCGGCGGGTGATATCCAAATGAAAATCCGGCGAGAGTTTGACGAACTCGCGCCCTTTGGTTGGCTGGCTTTTGTAAACGAAGACGATGTCAATATCCGCCGTGCCGCCGAGCATGGGTTCCACGTTGAGCAGAGAGCCGCTCAAATAAGCGGCGATAATTTCCGGGTCGTTATACGCCCGTTCTTGGGCGGTTTCTTTAGCAATGCGGATCAGCGAATCTCGAGTAACGCGCATAGTTTCCTTTATGTTCTAGTATAGCAACTTTTCTTTATTTTAGCGGCAGGCTGGCTTGAAACGGAATCAATTCCAAAGTCTCGCGGATGCGGTTCTCAACATACTTTAGATGCTCGGCATTTTGCACCACGTTCAATTCATTGCTATCAATTTTCAAAACCGGCGTATGCTCAAACGGCTTGGAGAAAAAATCTTCATAAGCCAAGTTCAATTCATGGATGTACGCCCGTTCCATTTGGCGCTCGTAAGGGCGGTCGCGCAGGGCGATTCTCTGCATCAGCGTTTCGGAGTCTGCTTGTAAATAGACCAATAAATCCGGCTTGGGGATTTTCTCGCCCAGCGCGGCATGGACTTTGTGATACATATTCAATTCGTCGCCAGAGAGGTTGATTTGCGCGAAGAGCGCGTCTTTGGCGAAGGTGTAATCGGCGATCAAGCTTTTTTCGGCGGCTAATATTTGCGGCACGTTATTATTTTGCTGATGATAACGGCTGAGTAAAAAGAAGATTTGCGTTTGAAAGGCATAGCGCGCGCGGTCTGCGTAAAAATCGGAGAGGAAGGGATTCTCTTCAAAGACTTCCAGCAGAATTTCGGCGTTGAATGCGCTTTGGAGCAAACGAGCCAGCGTAGTTTTGCCGACCCCAATGACTCCTTCAATTGCGATGTACATGAATAACTCTCCCAAAAAATATGGCTAAGGATACCACAGCGCGAAGTTATAATTTGAGCTATGCAACCCGTTATTTATATCGCTCCGTTCGTGCAAGGCGCAGGCGGCATGGCTTCCTTCCGCTTGAAATTTGAGGCGGGATTAAAAAAACGCGGCATCGGCGTTACCTATCGGCTTGACGCTAAATTTGACGCGGCGTTGATCATTGCCGGTACGCGCCGCCTGCCGGACCTGAATCAGATTCGGCGGCGCGGCATTCGCCTCGTCCAAAGATTGGATGGCGTCAATTGGGTCCAGCGCGTCAAATGGTCGGGAATTCGCTACACAACCCGCGCCATCTATGGCAACTTTCTGCTTTCGTTAATTCGCCGAAGCTATGCGGATCGCGTCATCTATCAAAGTCAGTTCATAAAGAAATGGTGGGAGGATTGGTACGGCATAGCCGATAAACCTGCCAGCGTTATCGTCAACGGCGTGGATTTGGATTTTTACAACCCCAACGCCGCCGCCGCCAGACCGAATGATTTTTACCGCCTGTTGTTGCTCGAAGGCAGTTTGGCGCGCGGGTTAAATTCCGGCTTGTTTCATGGCGTTGCCGTCGCCGAGAAACTTGCCGAGAAATATCCAATTGAAGTCGTTGTGGCTGGGCATGTGGATGAAGCTACGAAACGGCAAATAAACGCAGTCAAGCGCAAAACTTCAGTAAAATTTCTAGGCACGCTCCCGCGAGAGGAGATTCCGCAATTGGCGCGTTCGTCTCACCTTATGTATTGTGCCGAGGTCAACCCGCCCTGCCCAAATTCGGTTATAGAATCTTTAGCTTGCGGGCTACCCGTTATCGGCTTTGAGAGCGGCGCGCTCAAGGAATTGGTGGGAACTTCTGCTGGCGTGATCGTCCCTTACGGCGCAGACCCGTGGAAGTTGGAAACGCCGAATATCTCGGCGCTGGCTGAATCCGCTGGGGAAGCGCTAGAGAAACAGGATCAATTTCGAGCGGCGGCGCGGCGGCGGGCTGAGTCAAATTTTAGTTTGGAGACGATGGTCGAGTCATATCTCAAAATTCTGCTGGAGGATTAACATGGATCAGGAAATTTATAACTTTTTGATTAAGCATTTACAAGGCATTACTCAAAACGATACCGCCGTATATTATGAAACCACATCGGAAGATTTGACGCTGTATGAATGGTGGGTCACGCCGCACCGCTTAGAAGGCTTGCCTTTCCACGAATTTATGATGAACTCCAACGCCGAGCGCGGCGCGGTCTTTGGCGCGGAAGGAATTGGCAAAACGCGCTTTGATTTAGCCAACTTGCATATTCAACGCTACGGCGATACGGCGATTGCCAGCTACACTTTATTGATGAGTTCTTCTTCTCAAGCCGGCGTGAATGTAGCCGCGCATAACGAAAGCCGCGTGATCGTGAAAATTGACGGCGCGTGGAAGGTCGTGCATGTGCATAAATCCCCGGCGTATGCGGCGCCGCATATTGGATGAGTAATGCAACCTAAAGCGTATAACTTCCTCTGGCTCTCGCTGGCGTTAATGCCGCTCATCAGCCTTTCCTTTTTATTGGCGATCTCCCCGCAGGATTTTTGGTGGCTCATGCAAGTAGGGCGCGAAACCCTGCAAAGCGGAAGCGTGCCGCGCGTGGATACCATCAGTTGGAGTCAGGCGGGCCAGCCGATTATTTATCAGCAATGGCTGGCAGGCGTGATCTTTTACGCGCTCTATCAATTCGGCGGAATTGCCGCCGTCTTTTTATTGCGCGGCGCAGTCATTGCCGGCGCTTATACAATCCTATGGCGCATGAGCGCCAAAGCTTCACACCCCATATTGGCGACTGTATTAATTTTCATGTTAGGCTTAGCAACCGCTAACAACTGGTCAATCCGCTCGCAATTGTTGGCTTATCCGCTGTTTATAATTACTTTGGCGCTTTTAGAGCGCTGGCAGGCGGGCGAAAAAAAATACCTGTGGCTGATTCCGGCCGGCATGGTTTTATGGGTCAACCTGCATGGCTCATTCATCTTATTATTGATTATGCTCGTCTCGGCGCTTCTCTTTGGCGTAGGCGAAAAAAAAGCCCTGTTGCAGGTTACGCTCGCCGCGCTCTTGGCAACTCTGCTCAACCCATACGGCTACCGCATTTGGAATTACTTAATCTTTATGTTGCAATCCCCGTCCGATCATCTTTTTGCGTTTGAATGGGCGCCGCCGCAAAATTCCGGCTGGCAAATGAATCTTTTTTTTGCATGGCTCATTTTATTTTCTCCGCTGGTTGCATTTTCAAAACGTAAATTAACCAAACTTGAATGGCTCTGGTTTTTGGGTTTTGCCTGGCTGGCGCTCAGCGGCTTACGCTATGTGATCTGGTTTCAATTTTTGCTCGCGTTCTTCTCCGCCAAATTGCTAGCGGACTTTATCAAAAATGAAACGCCGCAAGAAAAATTCCCGGCGCTCAACCGCGCCTTTGGCGTTTTCCTCTTTATGCTTCCTTTGATCTTTTTGACCGGCTTCCGCGAAAAGTGGATGGGAACTTCAGCCCCAATTTACGAGACCGCAATTACGCCGCTCCGCGCTACGGGATGGCTGATTCAACACCCCGAACAGTGCGCCAACCTTTGGGCAGATTACGCCTTTGGCGGATATTTAGCCTTCGCTCTGCCAACTTGTAAACCCTGGATGGATAGCCGCTTCAACGCCTACCCGCCAGAACAATGGGCGGAATATGTGCGCGTGACCAACGCCGATAGTTGGCAGGAATTTTTTGCGGAACAAAAAATTCAAAACCTTTTCCTTTCCTCTGCCGCGCAACCGAAATTAATTCAAGCGCTTTCAACCTCAGACGTTTGGTGTCAAAAATATCAAGACGCTTACGCCGTTATTTTTTCGCTCTGCGAGTCGCAACCATGAATCTATATCATGGCAAATTAGCTTTACAACAACGCGTCCTGCCGAGTTATCGCGTCCCATTTTTTGATCTATTAGCCAGCCGCTGTGAAGGCGGGCTGAATTTATTCGCCGGCTTGCCCCGCCCTGCGGAAATGATTCTCAGCGGCAAACCGCGAACCGCGCAATATACCGAAGCGCGCAATCTGCACTTGTTTGGCGGAAAATTTTACCTATGTTACCAACGCGGTTTGATTAGTTGGTTGGAGAAATCAAATCCTACGGCTTTGATTGTCGAAGCCAACCCAAGATATTTAGCCGCGCCTTCAGCAATTCGCTGGATGCATGAACGCGATAGAAAAGTAATTGGCTGGGGCTTGGGCGCGCCGAAACAAAGCCGCCTCTGGAAGAATTTCATCAATCAGTTTGACGGGCTGATTGCATACAGTCAACGCGGCGCGGAAGAGTATGCGCAATTGGATTTTCCGCGCGAGAAGATTTTTATCGCGCATAATTCTGTTTCATTCGCTCCAGATTTTCCCTTGCCTGCTCGCCCCCCAAACTACAACGCGCAACCCGCCATTTTATTTGTTGGCAGGTTACAAGCCAGAAAAAAAGTTGATTTCCTGATTCGCGCCTGCGCCGAAATGGAAACGCGCCCCAGCTTACGCATCGTTGGCGATGGGCCTGAGAGAGAGAAATTGAAATCCCTCGCCGAGCAAATTTACCCGCAAACGGAATTCATCGGCGCTAAGCACGGCGCTGAACTAAAACCGTATTTTGAACAAGCCGATCTGTTCGTTTTGCCCGGCACGGGCGGGCTGGCGGTACAGGAAGCCATGAGCTATGGATTGCCAATTATCGTCGCCAAGGGGGATGGCACGCAGGATGATCTCGTTCGTGAGAAAAATGGCTGGCAGATCGAGCCTGAAAATTATGCGGCGCTGGTTTCTGCAATGCAAAACGCGCTATCTAACGTAGCGCGTTTACGAGTTATGGGTCAGGAATCGTTTCGCATTGTCGCGGAAGAAATCAACCTGCAACAAATGGCGGAGGTTTTTATTAAGGCAGTTTCACTTGCGTAGCCAGCACAAAGCCTTCCACGCCGTTTTGCGTCCGCACCTTGATCCATTGATTGGCTTTGCCGATTTTGGCTTGCGCCTTTTTCGCGTCGTCCAAAACTACCAGCTTAGATTTCATCGGTTGCGTAGCGAGGATTTTCGCTTTCTGTGAAGCGCTGGCGTAAATATTCGCGCCTAATCGCCCCACGCGGGCATTGACCACGATCACAAAATCATTCGCGCTGGGCGTTTGCGCGGGTTGCGGAGCAGGCGTGGAAACTGGCGGCGTAGTTGTTGTCGTTGGCGTTGTAACCGGAGTTGTCGGCGTAGAAGCCGGCGGAGTCGCCGCTACATTTTCCAAATACCACGCCGCAGTAAAACCTTCTTTGCCGTCTGCGGTTCGCACGCGCACCCATTGATTCACGCCGCCCACTTTGGAAGCGCCATCCGCTTCGAGCAAAGTTAACAAAGCGCCAGCCTGAGCCACAGTCACCACATTTTGCATTGAGGAAGTATCCACGCTGGAGCGGATGTTCAAGCCCCAAGTGACGCTGGCTTTTACTCGGGCGGTCGCGCCGCTTGAAGTTGGCGTACCCGTTGTCGGCGGGGCGGGCGGCGGCGTGTTATTCGTCCCGTAAGCCTCATATAAAATCACATGCGAGATCGCGCCTTGTAAATTTCTGCCTTGCGCGTAACGCTTCATCAAATAATCGGGTTGATTAATATCCGTTTGATAGGGCCACGGGTCGAGCAT
>JADLCG010000113.1 GCA_020847355.1 Anaerolineales bacterium
CCAATAGCTCCGGTTATCAATTAGATACGTCTTTTAATTGCAAGCCCGGCGAATACGGCGAATATACCGTCGGTCCGCTGGTGGATATTATCGCCATGCCCACGCTGACCACGATCAACGCCACATTATTAGGCGTGGACGCCAGCGGCAATTTACTATATTGCGCGCCGGGCGAAGTGCCGCGCGCCATCCCCTTGCCTGTGCCAGATACCAATTGGGGGCGCGTGACCGCCTTTAGTTTGGACGCCGGAAACTTATACGTGCTGGACGCGCCCTCGCGCGCCGTGTGGGTGTATGCCGGAAAAGACGGCAATTTCATTGACCGTCCGTATTTCTTTTTCAACGAGCAAACGCCCACGCAGGACGTGATTGATATGATCGTCTCAGGCGATGAGTTGTACATGCTTCATGCCGACGGACATATTTCCAATTGTTCTTATAACCGCATCGAAACTAATCCGCAAAAATGCAAAGACCCATTTCCGTTGATCAACCCATTTAAGGCGTATCAAGATCAGGATCTGTTCGCCGCGGCGCATTTCACGCAAATTTTATTCGCCGCGCCGCCGGATCAATCCATTTTGCTTTTGGATGCGGACGCGCAAGGCGTGATGCGCTTTGCGCCGCGCTCGCTGGAGTTGCAAAATCAATACCGCCCCGCTATCAACGGCTCTAATTTAATCCCGGCAGGCTCGGTGGAGGCTGTGACAGTTAGCCCCAATCATTATTTATTTATCTCGGTGCGCGGACAAGTCTATGTGGCGCAAATGCCCTAAATCCGCCGGCGTGATTAAATAAAACGCATTGAATTTATTATCCGCATTTTTATTAACCGCGAGTAAAATTAAAGCGAGGAAACCGTTTTCATTTGATCATATTTGCCGTTGATCTAATGCAACAAACGCCGCTCAATTTTTATCTCGCGCTTTTCTTTTTTGCGGTCGCGCTCCCTTACGCCTGGCTGGGGTTGAACGCTTGGCGCAAGCGCCCAGCCGTGGCGGTGGCGTCATTCGCTTGGGCAATGCTGGCGATGTCCGTTTGGTCGTTTGGCTACGGGCTGGAAATCCTCGCGCCGAATTTATTTCTCAAACTCTTAGCGATTAAATTTGAATATCTCGGAATGGTCAGCATTCCGGTTTTGCTGTTGAGCTTTTCGCTGGAATTCATCGGGAAGCGGCATCTCTTGCCGCAAAGAATTGAAGCCCTGCTCTGGCTGTTTCCGCTTTTTTTTATCGCCCTCGCGTGGACGAACGAACTGCATCACTTGCTCTGGAGTCGGGGCGCTATCGTTCAGAATTCCGGCGTGTACTTGCTCAAACTGACCTACCATCCGTTCGTTTGGATGCAAGTCGCCTTTTCGTATCTGCTGGTGATTGCCAGCAACTTGATCTTCCTCAGAGAATTGCTCAAAAGCCCTGAGATTTTACGTTCGCAAACGCGCCTGATCTTAATTGGCTTGCTTTCCCCGATCGTCGGCAACTTGATCTTCCTCACCGATTCGGCGGTGATTAGCAAACTGGACCCCACGCCCGTATTCTTTCTGCCGACTGCGTTTACGCTCTATTGGGTGGTGATGAAATACCGCCTCTCGAAAGTTCTGCCGGTGGAACATTTGAGCATTCTGCGCGGAATGCGCGAAGGCGTGATCGTCATTGACGCATTGAGCCGGGTGTTATACGTCAACGCAGTCGCTGAAAATCTATTTGGGCGTTCGGAAGCGGAAGCGATTGGTCAACCGCTCAACCGGCTTTCCGCTCAATATGGTCAGGAACTTGAAGCCTTTGTCAACTCTGGAATGAGTCAGCGGGAATTAAGGCTGGGGGCTGGCGAGCAAGCCCCAGTTTACGAAGCGACCGTCTCCGTCGCTTTTTCATCCAAACTGAAAGATCAAGATAACAAATCCAACCGCATGATCACGCTGTATGACGTGACGCAACGCAAGGAAGCGGAGCGCCTCTTTCACCGCCGCGAGTTGGTCATGTCTGCGATCAGTTCTGCCACCGCTAATTTTTTGGACGCCCAAACCTGGGAGCAAGCGATTCCCGGCGCGCTTAAAGATATCGGCGCCGCTGTGGACGTGAGCCATATTTACGTGTTTATTAATTACGCCAATCAGACCAATGAAATTTTCACCAGCTTATGTTACGAATGGAGCGCGCCCGAAGCCAAAACGCAAATTGAAAACCCGGCTTTTCGGCATGTCTGCATTCAAACCGCCGGACTGGAAAGGTGGAAAAAGAATTTCTTACAAGGTCAACGCATTTTAAGCTTGGTCAAAGAATTACCCCCGGCGGAACAAGCCTTTCTCGCGCCAATGGAATCAATTTCGATGATGGCTTTTCCAATTTTGGTTGATAAGAAATGGTGGGGATTTTTACTGATTGACGAATGCGGTTTTACAAGATATTGGAAAGAGATTGAAGTTAAAGCCTTTCAGGCGTTAACTACTATTTTTAGCTCCGCCGAAGCGCGGACGCGCGCCGAACAAAAAGTGGCGCGCCGCCAAAACGCCTTAATGCTCTTACAAGGCATTGTGCGCGAAGCCTTGCAAGCCACAGACCTCAATGCTATGGCGCAGGATATCGTCGCCAACGTGGCTTCGCTGATCAATGCAGACGGCTGTTTCATCACTTTGTGGGACGAAGCCAGCCAAACTACTTACCCCTTAGCTATTTATGGCGAACATAAACAGAAATATACGTATATGCGCGTGGACGCTCGGCAATTGACCTTCAGCGGCTCGGCGTTGAATATGGATCAAACGCTCGTCGTTGAAGATGTGCAAAATTCAAAATATGCGGATATAGACTTGGTCAAAGATTCGCCGTATCAATCTTTGATCGTCGTGCCGCTCACCGCCAGACAAAAAAAATTAGGGACGATTGTGCTTGCCTTTTATCATCGCCATACTTTTTTAGGGGAAGAAATCTCAATCTGCGAACAAGCCGCCGGGCTGATCGCGCTCGCCAGCGAAAAATTCCAAATCATGGAGCAGGCGCAGCGCCGCGCGGAAACTTCTGAAACCTTACGCAAAGCGGGCGCGGCAATTACGCAAACGCTGGAAACCGGCGAGATCATTTCCAGAATTCTCGAAGAATTGAAACAAGTCGTGCCGTACGATAGCGCCTCCGTACAATTTTTGAAAGATAACCAACTTGAAGTGGTCGGCGGAAGCGGATTTGAGGACTTAAACAAAATTATCGGAATGAAATTTCCCATCCCGGGCGATAACCCGAATTCGTTTGTCATCCAAAGCGGCGAGCCGCAAATCATTGGCGATGTCGCGCTCCAATACAGCCGCTTTCGCGAAGAACCAAA
>JADLCG010000114.1 GCA_020847355.1 Anaerolineales bacterium
AATGAAGCGGCGGCAGAGTTTGCGCGCAATGAAGCGGGCTGTGCCGGGATGGTTGGCGAGCAAATCCAATACATCGTGTCCATCGCGCAGATCTTCCTGATCGGCTGGAATGTATTTGCCTAAGACGAGTTTGTTGAAGCGATCGTGCCAGGGTTTGTAGTAGATAAAGCGTCCGGTTTTTTCTACGCCGTCCTCCCAATCGCCGAGGTCGTCATCTACGCGCCAACCCGTAAGACAACGCGCCGCTTCGTAAACGTCGTTATCTACATAGCCGACAGCGATGCCGTTTGCGTCTTTTTCAATTGTGTTAGGGTCGCGCACGCCGAAATAATTTTCTGCGCCGAGCGTATGCAGTTCAAATAACTCGCGCGCAAAATTTTCGTTGGGACCGGCGTCACTGCTGTTATTTTGATTTAGGTAATACAACATGGATGGATGCGCGGCGACGGCTTCGAGCATTTGGCGAAAATTGCCAAAGAGGTTGGCGCGCAGGACGTCTCGATTGTATGAAACGATTAGAGGTACGCCGTCGTCTTGACTCAAATAGACGTTGAAATGGTTGTGCCAAAAATCTGCGAGAATTTCGGTCAATTGTTTTTTGCTGTAAACGGCGCGTAAAAAAGTGGCGTCTACCAATTCGTAAGCCGGCTTGAAATACCAGTCCCAATAGGCGTCGTCGTTTGTGTCATAAGGGTTGTTGGCAATATGATCGGCGTAGAGTTCTTCGAGAGATTTATGCAATGTCTCAAATCCAGTTTGGGCGTATCTTGATTCAAATTCACTATCGTCAATTGTGTCTGGATTCAACTGCTGTTGAAGATAGGTTTGCAATCTGGCTTCGTCTGTCTCGCCCAGCGCGTTGAAGGCTTCTATATCGCCCGGGCGCGGACCAAACCCTAAGCGGTTTAAAACAATATTAGCCAGCGGCGCGTCAATATTTACGAGAGGTTGCGGCGTTTCATTAATTGAAACTTGCGGAACTTCTGCAGTTTGTGCGGAATTTGCGGGTTCGGTTGGCGCGCAAGCCGCCAGCAGAGAAGCGCCTGCTACGGCGCTTCCAAATCGAAGAAAGTCGCGCCGATTGAACGATGGTCGAGTGGGAGTGGTCATGGAGGCTCCTGTATGAAATTTTCCGATTAAATCATTTTTTGATGAGAAAGCAATGAAAGCTCGGCGCCCCAAAAGAACTATAAATTGAAAACTTCTTGAAAGGCTTGACGCACCGCTTCTTTGACGGCGGGCATTTCTGGCGTTGGAGTGAGCAGATCCGCCATTGAAATAATTGGCTCGCCTTGTAAGCCGCAGGCGATGATGCCGTTCCAGTATTCCATATTAGGGTTGACGTTTAGCGCGAAGCCGTGCCGCGAGACGCCTTGCGCGTCTACCTTGACGCCAATTGCCGCGATCTTGGCTGGCTTGAGTTTATCTTCAGGCTTGCAGTGAACGCACCGCGAGGCGAGGTCGCTTTGAATCCACACGCCGGTTTTGCCGCTCCGTTGACCGGCGCCCAAGCCAAACTTTGCCAAAGCGACGATCAGCGTTTTTTCAAGCTTGCGAATATAGCCGACATAATCGGCTGAAGGGAGTTTGGCTTCTGCGTTTAATTTTCCCAGCGGCAGGAGCGGATAACCAACCAATTGACCGGGTCCGTGATAGGTTACGTCTCCGCCGCGATCTACCCAATGTGTAGCGATGCCTTTTTGTTGGAGTTGTTCCGCTCCCCACAATAAATTTTCAGCGTGACCTTTTCTGCCAAACGTATAAACGTGCGGGTGTTCCAGCAAAAGCAAGGTTGGCGGGCGAAGCATTTGAGCGATCTCGGCCGCGTAGTCGTCTTGCAGTTTCCAAGCGGTTGCATATTCGATCAAGCCGAGGTCTTCAACTTCAAGTTTCATTGCTGGGTTAGACGGGTTGGAAGCGCCGACGCTTACTTAAAAATTCGGCGATATAAATCGGATGCCAGCAAGCCGTTTGGGTCACAGCGTTTTTTTAGTTTCTTGAATTTGGCGATCGTCTCTGCGCCGAGGAAGGCTTGCGCGGTTTCAGCGGAGGTTTCGCTGTTTTTAGCGAAATAAAATCTTCCGCCATGTTCAATGACGATACGATCATAGTCCTGAAGCATCTGTGATAACGCGGCGCGTTTGCGATCCGTGATTTTGAAATCTAACGCTAGGGAGAAGCCATCCACTGCATGGGTGAGCAGAAATTTATCCGGACGGTGACGTTTGGTGACGCCGAGGTAAGAGGGGAGTCCCCGCTTTTTGGCGAGAGTCAGCATTTCGGTCCAGGCTGGTAGCGTCGTTTCTTTGGGCAGGAAGGACTGATACTGAATCAACCCGCCGCGTCCGGCGGCGCGTTCCCAATTTGGCACATAATCCAACAAAAAGTGAAACGCCGCGTGCGATTGTCTAAAAGTATGCGGACGCAAACTGGCGAGATATTTAGCGCGGTTCACTAAGCCCCAACCCAAGTTATTGACAAACGGCGTCATAAAATAATGCAATAGGGATTTTGGCATAACTCCGAAGATACGGCTGGGTAAATGCTGGTTTTCAAGCCGCATATTTTGCGGAGCGTTAGAATCTTCGTTTTTGTGTA
The DNA here is from genome assembly GCA_020847355.1 of Anaerolineales bacterium. Lineage (GTDB taxonomy): Bacteria > Chloroflexota > Anaerolineae > Anaerolineales > Villigracilaceae > Villigracilis. The sequence continues at coordinate 2,599 of JADLCG010000114.1, forward strand.
AATAATTGGCGGCGTGAATTTGACCATGTCCAAGCGTGTTGATCGTATCCAGCCAGCCGACAATATAATCATACTTGGGCGCGTTTTCTTCAATGAAAGCCAAATGACCTTGCAGTGTTTTGGTGGGCCAAGCGTGAATTTCCAATAGACCTGATTCCATTTTTTTCATTTGGAGTTTGATCGAAGTGAAAATTCCTAACATGCCCAGCCCGCCGATCATGGCGTGGAACAAATCGCCGTTTTTTTTCGGCGAACAGGCGATCTCCGCGCCGGTGGGGAGCAAAGCCGTAAATTCCAAAACATGCTCGCCGATGGGACCCATCTGAAAATTATTTTTCCCATGAATATTTGTGGAAAGACAACCGCCCAAAGTAGTGGTCATGGTGCCGGATACGACGGGGGGCCACCAGCCATCCGGCAGAACTTTTTGCCACAACTGTTCAATCGTCACGCCGGGCTCGCATCTAACTTGACCTGTTTCTGGATTCCATTCCAAAAAGCGATTCATGGCGGAAGTATCCAAGAGAATGCCGCCGCCGTTGAGCGAAGCGTCGTTATAACTGCGTCCGGCGCCGCGCGCGCCAATCGTCAGCCCGTTTTTTTTGGCAAACTGAAAGACTGCGTAAATTTCATCGGCGGTCTGCGGTTGAAAGCGATAAGCGCCTGCGGTTAACGAGTGACCAAAATTTTCAAAGCGTTTAAAAGCGCTGGGGAGCGAAGCAAAGCCGTTCATGGATTAGAAAGAAAGCTTCCTGAAAATGAAAGAGGGAGTATGTTGAATCGCAAGCATAATCCAGCGCCAGAGCGTGGGCGTGTAGATGGTTTGTTTGCGCTTTTGCATGGCCGCATAAATTTCATTGGCGGCTTGTTCTGGCGTAATCGCAAAAGGCGTGCCGCCTTGCGCGGCTTTGAGCATCTCAGTTTTGACGAAGCCGGGTTTAACCGTCAGCACGTTAACGCCGTGACGGGTGAGGCGGTTGCGTAGCGCTTCAAGGTAAGTGGTCAGCGCGGCTTTGGAGGTGTTATAGCCCGGGTTGCCAACGCGCCCGCGATCTCCAGCTACGGATGAAATCCCGACGATTTGCCCAGCCTGCGCAGATTGAAACATAGCGGCGACAGGGTTTAGCCAAGCCATCGCGCCGAGCAAATTGACCTCGATCATTTGGCGGTCATTTGCAAAGTTATATTGGTCTAACCCGCCGGGCGGAAAGTTGACTCCAGCCATGAAAACTACTAAATCCAACCCGCCTAGATCGGCGGCGATCTTTTTCAGTAACTCCGGCGCTTCGGCAAATTGAACGACATCATGCGCGTACGCTAACGCGCAAACCCCTTTTGTATTTAATTCGCCACAAAGTGAATCAAGTTTATCTTTACGGCGCGCGACCAAAGCCAGCGTATAACCTTCTTTGGTTAATTTACGCGCCAATGCCGCGCCAATCCCGTCCGAAGCGCCGATGATTAAACCTCGGCGGCGCGGCGTGAGCGGCGTAACTGGCGCGGGCTTCCCCGATGTGGATGAGTTTTGAATAACGGACACGAAAACCTCTCAATCAGATATTTAAATCATTTTAACACAGGTACTTTCAGAGAATTATGCCGTATAATACTTTCAACGTTAGGTTAGCGCTAAAGGTGCAGGTATGACGCCAGAAAAGCAAGAACGCGCTGAAACATTTCAACGCGCGCGAGAAATTATCGAAAAAGATTCTTCCATTTCCTCTGAAGAAAAAGAGGGAATTTTGAAATTGATTCAAGCTTTAATTGAAGCCTCAGCTTCAACGCCGTTTGGCGGGCAGAAAAAAGGGCAGGCGAATTCGCTCACGCAGGAAATTATCTCAAAGCACGCGCTTTTAGCGCTCGTCAAACAGCAAGCTGATGAGCTAGACGCGCTAAAAAGAATCGGCTTGAATTTAAGCGCCAGCCTGGATTTGCAAACCATTTTAGATTCAGTCGTCACTGAGGCGATGGGGCTGGTGAAGAACGCGCGCGCCGCGCACATCTTTTTATATCTCAACGAAAAACTGGAATTTGGCGCCTCTCTCGTGGACACGGGCATTCGCAATCAACCTTTAGCTTTGCCCCGCCTCAACGGATTGACCTACGCCGTCTTGAAAAGCGGCGAGCAAATGATCGTTGAAAATATGGAAGCCGATCCATTCTACGATCAGATGGGCGAACAGTGGCTCGGCTCAATCATTGGCATTCCGCTTAAGTTTAATAACGCCACCGTTGGCGTGATGAATCTCTCGCGCTCTACCATTGGCGGCTTCACGCCTTCGGAAATTCGTTTGCTGGGCTTGCTGGCGGATCAAGCCGCCGTGGTGATCTTCAACGCAAAACTTTATCGGCAAATCACCGAACAGGCGAATACTGACAGTATTACCGGCTTGCCCAATCGCCGCGCATTAGATGAACGCTTGCAAGAAGAAATCCGCTATGCCCGCCGCATGAAAACTCAATTTGCGGTGGTGATGATGGATTTGGACGGCTTCAAAAAAGTTAACGATGTGCATGGTCATGCCGTGGGCGATGACGTACTGCACTCGGCTTTCAACTACCTTGCGGATAATATGCGCGCCGAAGATTTTCTCGCGCGTTACGGCGGTGATGAATTAACTCTGGTCATGCGTAACAGCGGGCTGGAGGCTTCGATCAGCGTCACGAATAAAATTATCGGTTTGATGACGAATTACTCATTCACCAGCCCGTTAGGCGATGAAATTAAATTAGGGCTGACCGGCGGCATTGCTATTTATCCGCTACACGCCGCCAATGCCGGCGATCTCCTGCGCGCCGCGGACGCGGCTTTGTATCAGGCAAAGAAACGCGAGCGCGGCTCGTATGTAATTGCCAGCGGCATGACTGGCCCGCTCAGAAGCATAGAAGTCAAAAAATAAATTGCTCGAATGGACAGGGGCTTAGACATTAGACATTATCTGAAATAACCGTCCCGAAGGTTCTTTTAAGAAAATCAAAGGGAAAATATCAACCTTCGGGACGTTTTTCCTTATTACCGATAAAGTCTATTATTTCTGGACACGGATTGACGCTGATCAAAGCAGAAAAAATCCGCGTTCATCTGCGTCCAATAAAATAACTTTGGCTGATTGCCGCTAAAGCCTATTTTTCAATTTCAAGTCTGAGGAGTAACCTATGCCCCGTAAGGTAAAACTGATTCTCAACCCGATGGCAGATATGGGCCGCGCCTGGAAAACAGCCAACGAACTGCGCCCGATTGCGCAAGCATTTCAAGGCGAGTTGAGTTGGAGCGGAACGGTTTACCCGACTCACGCGATTGAACTCGCCAAACAAGCCGCCGAAGAAGGCTGTGACTTGGTGATCGCGATGGGCGGCGACGGCACGGTGCATGAAGTGATCAACGGCTTGATGCAAGTCCCAGCCGATAAGCGCCCGATCCTCGGCGTTGTGCCGATTGGTTCGGGCAACGATTTTGCCTATTCTATTGGGCTTACTCAAAAATCCAGCCATGCGTTGGCTCATGCGCTTAAAGCGGAAAATATTCAGGTTATAGATATTGGCTTGCTGACTGACGAGCATGGACGCAAAGAATATTTTGATAACACCCTCGGCATTGGCTTTGACGCTATCGTCACGATCCGTTCGCATAAACTGCCAATTGTCAAAGGCTTTCTCATGTACCTCACGGCAGTGTTTCAAACGATCCTGCTTAATCACAACCCCGCTAAAATAAAAGTTGAAACCGATCAAGGCAATTGGGAGGAGCAATTGCTCATGCTCACGCTGTGTAACGGTCCGCGCGAGGGCGGCGGGTTTATGCTCTCTGCCGATTCAAAAAATGACGATGGCATTTTCGAATCGGTGGCGGTGACCAATGTCTCGCGCCTGACCATGTTACGGTTGGTGCCGGAATTTATGCAAGGCACGCACGCGCGTTTCAAGCAAATCCGTATGGGCGCTTTCAAGCGAATGAAAATCGCGTCAGACCGCCCGCTATACATTCATGCCGATGGCGAAGTTTTTACCAGCTTCGGCAGTAACTTAACTCAAGCGGCAGTTGAAGTAATTCCGCAAGCCTTGAAAATAATCCGCGGATGAATCAAAAAAGCCGAGAGAATATCTCTCGGCTTTTTTTGATTCGCTTATGAAAAGAAGCGCGCGCTCGCCATAAAGAATATTGAAATCAACATACAAATCACGTCGGCGCGCGTGATCGCAACTTGTTGCTTTTGTAAAACTTGCAAATCTGCCGCTTGGGCTTCGCTTGGCTTGCCTTGAATTTGCATTCCCAAATTTGCCAAAGCCTCATTGATCTTGCCAACTCTAATCCCGAAGATCATTGCCAAAATTCCCGCGCCAGCGCCAATCCCAAAACCGATTCCCTGCCCGCTCATCATCCAACCTGAGCGAAACCAATTTGAATTGACGCCATACAATAGCGCGCCAGCTAAGACGGTAGATAAACCCGAAGCCGCCATCAATTTGCTGAAAGAACTTTTTTTGAATAAATATCCGGCAAACTGTTTGCCAGCCTCGCCGGTTGCCGCAATGCTCGGCTCAAGGACAAGCCCGGCCATCAGCGAACCGCCAGCCCAAACGATTCCGGCGACGATATGTAATACCCGCGCAACAAAAACAATAATAGTCATAGTAGCTCCTTTGATCCAATAAATGAAGTGCATAAAATACAACCCTAAAAATAAAAAGAGTTTTCCTGATGGAATGATAAAATTAAACAATGCCCGATCTACACGCTTCGCTTCAGAAATATGATTTAGGTCATCTGCGCATCATTGCAGAATTATGGGGACTCGAACTGGAATCTGCCGAACCAACTTCCGCATTAGAAGAACTTTGCGCCTCACTGCTGGACCTTGAAGCGGTCGCTGAGACGATTGACATTCTCTCCGCTGAAGCCCGCTCCGCTTTGCAAGCGCTAGTTGACTCAAATGGCAAAATAGAATGGGCGATTTTCTCCCGCGCGCATGGCGAAATCCGCGAGATGGGCGCAGGCAAAAGAGATCGAGAACAGCCGCATAAGAAACCTATTTCGCCTGCCGAAACGCTGTTCTATTATGGCTTGCTTGCCAAAGCGTTTTTTGATACTGAAAAAGGCTCGCAAGAATTCGCCTACATCCCCGAAGATTTGTTGCAAGCGGTTGAAGAACTCAACTTAGAAGCGCCCGACGAAGCTCAATCGATAACGATTGCCGAACCGTTAGGTCGCCCGGCAACGCCCGTAGAAAAAAGCTTTGAAATTCCCGCCAACGATCATATTTTAGACGATGCGACAACCTACCTAGCCGCTGTGCGTTTACAGATACCTGTAACCGTGAATCACGCCGTAGCCTTAGAAAATTTATTATCCGCCGCGACGCTGATCAAGCAAACCGCCCTGCAACCCGAAGCGGTGAAAAAATTTCTCGAAGCCTCGCGTATAGACGCATTGGCGAATCTTTATCAAGCTTGGCTAAATTCACAAACTTTTGACGAACTGCGCCTGATGCCGACGATTGTGTGCGAAGGCGAATGGAAAAATCAGCCGCAGATCACCCGCGAATTTTTGATGAACTTGATCCAATCCAGTCCGCAGGATAAAGGGTGGAGTTTGGCTTCGTTTGTCAAAGCCGTCAAAGAGAAATACCCCGATTTTCAAAGACCCGCTGGCGATTATGATTCGTGGTTCATCAAGCGCGTAGCGGACGGGCAATACTTGCGCGGCTTTGCATATTGGGATTGGGTGGACGGCGCATTAATCAAATATTTGATTCAAACGCTACACTGGCTGGGCAAAGCGGATTTGGCTTCGCCCGAAGCGGGCAAGGAATTTACGGCATTTAGAATTAGGCCACAGGTTGAAAGTCAAAAGTCGAATGTTGAAGGAAAGATCATTGTTTCATCCAATGGCAGGCTAACGGTTTCGAGATATTTTTCGCGCGCGGCGCGTTATCAAATTGCGCGGTTTTGCGATTGGCATGAAGAGAAAAAAGACGAATATGTTTATTCGGTCAGCGCTAAATCTTTGAAGCGGGCAAGCGAGCAAGGGCTGAAATCTGAGCAATTGCTGAACTTGCTGGTGAAATATACCAACGGGAGCGTGGCGCCCGCTTTAGTCAAAGCGCTCAAGCGTTGGGATGCAAATGGAACTGAGGCTCGGGTGGAGAGTCTGCTGGCGCTAAGAGTGAGCAAGCCCGAGATTATGGAAGAGATCCGCGCTTCAAAGGCGGGAAAATTTTTAGGCGAGTTGTTAAGCCCAACGGCAGTAATAGTCAAAGAAGGGGCGAGTCAAAAAGTGACGGAAGCGTTGGCTGATTTAGGTTTGTTGGCAGAGGTTGTAACTAATTTTCCAGAAGCTGATTGATCACTTGATCTAGATTTAGCGTTTTGCCTTTTTCGAGTTCTGCGTCTAGGTGGTTTAGCTTCGTTTTGCGCAGTTCGCGTAAAATTATTTCAATATCGCGACTGGTATCGCTATTCAGTTCGGGGTGATGTAAGCACATGCCTACAATTTGCAGGGCTTCTTGATATTTTTTTTCTTTGGTCAAAATAAAGGCATAGCCCATTAGCGAATATAAAGCCCAACTGGAAGTTTTATGCTGAAGGTTGAGTATTAAGGCTTCGCGCAAAGTTGCGTGCGCGTCTTTGAATTCTTCTAAATGCGCCTGGGCGTAAAGCAAATTTACCAGCATAATGGAAAGGGAATAGGTGTTGCCGTTTTCGCGTGCCATCTCGACGCTCATGCTGGCGTATGGCTTTGCTTCGGCATACTTGCTTTGCACGCGCAAGACCTCGCTTAAGTTCCCGTAGGCGCGCGCAAGACCGTAGCGATCGCCAGAACGTTTGCAAATGCCAATGGCGCGTAGATGGTAATTTTGGGCTTCTTCATACTGATTAATATTCACGGCGATCATTGCTAGGATGTTTAATGCAAAGGCTTGGGCAATTACATCGCCTGTTTTTTCGGCGAATTCGTAACTCTGTTTGCCATATTTTTGAGCGTCTGCATAGCGCGATTCATAATGGGCAACATATCCGAGATGAGCAAGGTTATAGGCGAGCATTTCTTCGTCGTTGAGTTCGTTGGCAAGTTGGAGGCTTTTTTCTGAAAATTTGTAAACTTCGCTAAAGGCGCCAAGTTCAAGATTGATGCGCCCCAGTTGGGCGAGCGCGCGCATTTCAATGTTGCGGTCTTTGATTAAACTGGCGAGCGCAAGGCATTCTTCAAAACGAACGGCGGCGGCGGTATGATCTGTAAGCCATAAATGCGATCTGCCAATGTGAAGCAAAATTCTGGCGCGAGTCACTGTGTCGTTGTTTTCTGTGGAGGCGATAATGCTCATGGCGCGTTCAAATGCCGAGAGCGATTCACGATAGGCGCTTAAACGAACCAATTGCAAACCAGCGCGTTCGAGAAATTCCACTGCCAGATGATTATCTCCCGCTAACTCGTAATGTTGGGCGATTAACCCGAGGTATTCGTTGAGCCGTTCGCCGCTTTGTTGAATGAGCCATTCTGCCGCCATACGATGGTAGAGTTTTCTTTTTGCTTTGAGCACGCGTTCGTAGGTCACTTCGCGTAGAATCGCATGTTTGAAAATATATTCTTGGGCGCTGGCAAAGGCAGAAGGCTGATGCGAAAAGACCAGTTCTTTATTTCGTAATGTAGCTAATGCGGTTTTGACGTCGTCTGTGCCAATTACTAACTTTGCGGATTCAGAGCCGTGCATGGAGGCAATTGCCGCATCCCAAAATGTTCGTCCAATTACTGCGGCGCGTTCGAGAACGTCATTTTCTGGTTGCGAGAGTCTGTCGAGACGGGCTTGTAAAACGCCAGTTAGTGTGGCTGGCACGCGCACTTGCGTAAGCATTTGCGGAACGACTTTCCATTCTTCGGAGTCTTTGACGATGACCTCGTCTTCAATTAATACTTTGATTAGTTCTTCCAAATAAAACGGGTTGCCTTCGGCGTTTACGGCGATTGTCTCTACTAAGTCTTTTGGAAGGTCGGAGACATTTTTTAGAATTTCGCCAACAAGTTCGCGACTCGCTTGCATGTTGAGCGTATTGATTTCTGCGGTTCTGAAATTTTGAAAGTCACTGCCCCAGTTGGGATGTAGTTCGTCGAGGCTGGGTCGGGTGGCGCATAAGATAAATATTGGCAGGTCAACTTTGAACTTGGCAAGATGCGCGATTAAATCTAAAGAGCCATTATCTGCCCAGTGGATATCGTCTAGCAAAATCACAATAGGAGATTTTTTGGCGAGTAGTTCAAAAAAATGAGTGATGTGTGAAAAAGCGCGGGTGCGAATTTGTTTGGCGTCGTTAAGAATGCCGCGTAAATGAGGTGTGTCGGAAAAATCAAAACCAAACAAGTGACCCATAAAAGCCGCCATTTCTTCATGTCTGGCGCTGGTAATATTTTCAATGCCTTGGATAATTTTTTCACGCGCTTGGGTTTGCGTATCGCTATCCATAATTTGAAAGCGTTCGCTAAATAAATCGCGTAAAAGGCTGTATGGCAGGTTGATCGATTCTTCATCTGCGCGACCTTTGAATAGAAAAAAGGTAGTGGGGTGTGTATCGAGCCAAGCTTCAAATTCATAGATCAAACGACTTTTGCCTAAGCCGGCTTCGCCGCGCACGATAAAAACGGATATGTTTTGAGCGAGAGTAGATTGATTTAAAGCGTCTTGCAATTGATTTAATTCTGTATCGCGCCCGACCATTTTTGTGGCAATACCTTCCACGCCACGGCTACCCATTCGAAAGGCGCGCGGACGAATGCCTTTCACGATGTAAGTTTGAAGAGGCTCGCTTTTGCCTTTGACGCGGATGGGCTCTTGTTTTTGAACGTCAAAAATGCCGCGCACAATTTGGTAGGTTTCATGTGAGATTAAAGTAGCGCCTGCGCTGGCTGAATTGACGACTCGGCTGGCTGTATTAACGGTATCTCCGATGGCGGTAAATTCGCTATGCGAGCCAACTGCGCTCAATAAAACCAGACCGCTGTTAATGCCAATTTTGATATTAATGGGTAGCTTTTCAGTTTCTTTTAGAAATTCTTCTTGCATTTTTAATGCGGCGCGAATAGCTCGTTCGGCGTCGTCTTCGCGTGCGATGTCTGTGCCCCATAATGCCATAACTGCATCGCCGATGTGTTTGTCAAT
>JADLCG010000115.1 GCA_020847355.1 Anaerolineales bacterium
GAATCATAGTTTTTTCACCAAGTCTTATTTCTTTAATGAATTTAAGCCGCTGAGCAATCTTGCAAACGCGCCTTCAACTTTTTCAACCGGCGTCGCGTATGAGAAGCGGATCCAAGCGTTACCAAAAGGCGAGAAGAAAGCGCCCGGCACAACCGCCACGCCGTAATTTTCCGCGAGGTATGCGCCGAGCGGTTCGCTATTATCCCAGTTTTTAGCTTTGAGATATTCGCCAACGTTGACAAAAGCATAATAGCCTTTGCCGATGATGTGTTCAAATTCATTTTGAAGCAGTAAAGCTTTCAATTTAGCGCGGCTGAGATTGATCGGCTCGATGATTGTCTTTGCGGCTTCGGCAAAGCCCATTTCATACGCCGCCATCGCCACCGCTAAAGAAAAGAACGGCGGGATGACGCCATGCGAGGCGCACGCCGTAATAAATTTGATCACGCTTTCATCCGCGATCAAGTGGCAATTGCGGATATTTGAACCGCCCAAAGATTTTGTGATGCCGTCCAAGAACATCAGCCGCCGACGTTCTTCGGGCGTAAAGAATTTCAAGAAAGAATTCAAATCCATCGGCGCTTCGTCGGTGACGTAGTGATACATCCAATCAAACAAAACAAAAGCCACGCCAGACTCTAAGGCAGTTTTGGCGAGCGAAACTTGTTTCTCCACTGAAATTGTCGAACCGGTGGGATTATCTGGATTGGTAATAATTAAGCCCGCAATCTTTCGCCCTTTGGATTCGGCAAATTTGACGCTTTCCCGAATCGCATCTTCGGAATATGCCCAACCTTGCGCGGGATCGCCCGGCGCCCATAAAACATTTGCGCCCACGCCATAAGGACCCCAGTTATATGAAATCCACGGCACGCGCGAAACCATGATCAAATCGCCTTGCCGGCCGTGACCCAAAGCCAACATCGCTTGATAAGCCTTGTTCAAAGCGTCGCGTCCGCCGGTTGTGCCCAACACGTTAGCGGGTCCCCAACCGGAAGTTGCGTCTAACTTCCAATATTGTTCAATCACAGCCTTGCGATACAACTCGGTGCCGAAAGGCATATCGTAAGCCGTGCCATGCTCCAGTTGAAGTTGAAGCGCGCGTTCCAAAATCGGTTTGGGAGTTCCGGGCAAAGAAGCGCCGCCATCGCCTTGAGAAGCGTCAAAGATTTTTTCGCCGGCGTTTTTTTCAAGATAGGTCTTCAAGGATTTGTTGATCAAAAACATTCGAGAAGGCGGAATCTCCGCCAAGCGTTGTAAATGATCGCTGACTGGAATTAAATTTTTCTCGTCAACGGCGAGAACGGGCGTGGAATTTGAAATGGTCATAAAGATGACTCCTCGTTAGGATTAAGAAAAACGCCCCGAGTTCTTCGGGGCGTTGGTTTTCTATCTAGGATGATTGAATCCGCTTTCGTTCACCTGATAACCGCCAAGACCCCGCGCCTGCATGAGTGCGAGTAGTACGCTTCGCGTTATGAGTGTGACCGTAGAATTGTCTAAACATCGGGCGCAAGGATACCACTGCCAAGATGATGCGTCAAGCGTTTTTTACTTTCCAAATTTCTTGGCGATAATTTGAAAAGTCTGTTTATCATCCGGCATAATTTCAACGATCTTGAAGCCGGTGTAAAACAGAAATGGAATATTGCCCGGCTTGCACCAGCGCGAACGCGCGAGAAAAATCATAAAGGGGCGGTCGGCAAGTTCCGGCGTGAGTTCAACGCGCATGTAATAATCTTTGTTCACGGGCAAAGCGGCGGAGGTCTCTAATTGCAAACCGTCTTCGCTAATATCCACCATGTGACCGAGCGTCTCCTGCGTGTCGTCGTCCAGCACGCGCATATACATTTCAAACTTCTTACGAGGAACAGTTCTTTTTTCAGGCATTAGATTATCTCCTTTTCAAACATAAAATCACTCGTATTTTAACGCTTGTACAGGAATCATTGTAGCCGCTCTTAAGGCTGGGTACAATCCCGAAATCATTCCAATTGCGATAGAAAAAAGCAGGACGAAAACCGGGAGCCAAAACGGAGTATAAACCGCCACGCTCGGCGGCATACCGCCCTGTTGCGCCGCCTGTTGCGCCAAATAGACAATTGCCACGACGTTCAAGCCCTGACCAGCCAGCCAGCCGATCAATGCGCCGCCCACGCCGCCGATCAAGCCGATGCCTGCCGCTTCCCCGAGAAAAATTGCCAACACATCTCGGTTGGTAGCGCCAACCGCTTTCATCAAGCCAATTTCCCGCGTGCGTTCCAAGATGGACATCGCCATCGTATTCGCAATGCCAATCGCGGCAACTAATAAAGCAATTGCGCCCACGCCGCCCAAGACGACTTGTAAAATTGTATAAAAATTATTGATGCCTTGCACAAAATCCAGCATGGTGTATGCCTGCAAACCCAGATCAATAATTTGATCGCGGATTTCAATGGTATGGTCGGGGCTGTCCGCAATCACGATCGCTTCAGTGTAGCCGTCTTTGTTGCGATTCACGCGCACGCCGCTTGCCCATTCGTTCAAAGCCGTGACCTGATCCAAAGGCAGGTAGATTGACCAATCCGATTCGCCGCCGGTTTCGGCTAATACGCCCGCTACGCGCACGCTGATATTTCTGCGAATTTCATTTCCTTCAAGGTCAGTTTTGATAATCGTCAGTTGAAGTTGCTGATCGTACAAATCCGGCGGCGCGGGCGGTTCTTGTCCGGGGCGCAAGTTAGGGTCTGAGAAACTCATCGCTACCTGCGAACCAATCACTACAGTTCCACGCGCAAGGCTGGTCGTGCCTTGATCCGCCTTTAAGCCAAACGCCGTCAGGTCGGCGGTTGCCACGCCAAAGGTGCCGCTGTATCCCATCAGCTTTTTATAAGTGACAAACGCTTGCGCGCTAAGATATTCACGCGGGATCACGGAGACGACATTTGGAAGCGCCTGTAATTCTTTGATGACGCTATTGGTGAGCATTTTCATTTCGCCGGAAGAAGACGAGTCTGCGCTGATCATGGGTCCGGACATCATTCCGCCGCCGCCTCCCCCGCCGCCATAGCCGGGTGAAACATTGATCTGACTCAAGTTGCCAATGCCGTACAACTGTTCATTGGCGTTCATCTGCAAGCCGATTGCCAACGAGACCAAAATGACCACTGCCGCAGTGCCAATGATTACGCCAATCGCAGTCAACCCCACACGCGCTTTACGGCGGTTGAGATTGGTTGCCACTAAACGAACCAGATCCATAAATTTCATTGGAGCATTTTAGCCTTTGCCGCCGCCGCCCGGGTTGACAGGCTCCGGGATTGGAAACTCCTCTATCGGCATTTCAGAACCAGGCATGGGCGGAGTCGGGGGCGCGCTATCCAAGCCGAAGACTCCCAAAATGAAGCGCCAAGTCTTCTGCAAGAACGTCTCATCCGTAGTAGGCATAAATTCGCCTTGATTTTCCGGCATGGACGGGTCAGGCGTAGGCTCTTCAAACGCTTCCTCTACGTTGATTTTCAAATGTCTTTCAATCGTGCGCGGCTGATTAAAATCGTCAACGTAATCAATCACGATATCCAACTCGACCTCGCCAGCGCTGTCCGGCGTAAATGTTGCGTCTAAGGTGAAATAGCCGCCCGCGTCAATCGCGCCGACTAGCGATTCGCCGCCATCCACCACCCCATTTTTTGAAGTGACTTTGAGATTGCCCAGCACGGAAGTTCGTTTTCCAAGATTGATCAATTGAATTGGCAGGGCGCCCGGTTGACCTTGAAAGAACGGGTCTGGCGGACGATAAAAATTGGCTTCAATATTGGGCAGGCTAAAAACCAACAGCGTAATCACCTGCTCGTCATTGACAACTTCGCCCAAGCTATTGAGATAGGAAAAGGTGATCTTCATCGGGTATGCGCCCGGGTTGGTTGAGACATTGACGATTAGGTCTTGTTTCACCTGCCGCACTTCGCCCGCGCCTAAATCCCCCAGCGATTGAATGTTAGACGTGCCAACCGGAGC
>JADLCG010000116.1 GCA_020847355.1 Anaerolineales bacterium
CGTGCGGAAATCTGCCCATTGTGGCGTGGGGCGCAGGAAAAAGATTTGATGCAATAACAACTCGCCGTGAAAAATATTTCCGCCCGTGATGCCCGCGATGGCTTCGATATCTTTCGGCGAAATCACTTGCATGCCCACAATGCACTTGCGGATGTTCGGCGCATATTGCTCGATGGTCGAGATCACGGCTTCACCAAGTTCATCGCGCTTCGTGTCATTCCATCCGCCCTCCAGATCATACGGCGCATATTGCACAAAACACGACATCACATGCTGACCAGGCGGCGCCATATCGGGGTCGATCATCGAAGGGAAAATCATATCGAGATACGGTCGCTTCGAAATCTGCCCATACTTCGCGTCGTCATACGCGCGCTCGATGTAATCAATGCTCGGGCTGATCGAAACCGCGCCGCGATGCAAAATCGATTCGTGTCCTTTTTCAAACGGCATTGCCGTAAAGTTCGGCAATTCGCTCAACGCGATATTCACCTTGCCCGACGAGCCGCGCGTGCGGAAATTTTTTATAGACGTGACAAAATCATCGGGCAAATATTTTTGTTCCACAAATTGCAGGAACGTTCTTTTTGGATCCGCCGCCGACATGACGACTTTGGATTGAATCTCATCGCCATTTTCTAGGATGACGCCCACTGCGCTTCCACCCTTGACCTTGACCTGACTCACCGAACAATCGACTCTGATCTCCACCCCCAGCGCTTGCGCCGCGTTAAGAATGGAGCCGCTGACTCCGCCAGAGCCGTTCTTGGCAAAACCCCACGCGCGGAACGCGCCGTCAATTTCGCCCATGTAATGATGGAGCAGAACATACGCCGTCCCAGGCGAACGCGGACCCAAGAACGTGCCGATGATTCCACTGGCGGCTTTTGTGCCTTTCAAGGCGTCGGTCTCGAACCACTCTTCAAGCAAATCTGCGGATGATTGTGTGGCGAGTTTGGCAATTGTATAAAGTTCTTTTTCCGAAAGGCTCGCGGCGTATTGACCGACTTTCAATAATCCCAACATATCGCGGATACTTAATGATGATGGGTCAGGCGGAATCAAATTGATGATCGGCTTGATCGCTTTCGCGGCGCGCGCCATCACACGAGCATATTCATCATACGCTTCTGCATCTTTCGGCGAATGACGATAAATCTCGCGGCGAGTTAGATCATGGTCGTCCCACGCGGCGAGATAATCTCCGTTTTCCATAGGCGTGAACGTGCTAGGCAACGGCAGGATTTTCAGTCCATGCTTCGGCAATTCCAAATCACGGATAATTTCTGGGCGCAAGAGACTCACCACATACGAAAACTCGGTGAACTTGTACCCAGGAAAAATCTCCTCCGTCACCGCCGCCCCACCGACGATGTGCCTGCGCTCCAGCACAACAACCTTCTTGCCCGCTTTTGCCAAATATGCGGCGGCGACTAAGCCGTTATGTCCGCCCCCGATGATGATTGCGTCGTATTGATTTACTGCCATAATGATTCCTTTTTGAACCGCGAAGGCTTGCACTGAGCCTGTCGAAGTGACGCTAAGATCGCTAAGAAAATCTTTTAAAAACCTTTGCGCTCTTTGCGGTTAATTCTTTCGGGTTTTTACTGATCACTGATAACTATTCTCTATTCTCTTACTTTCTTTTCCACTCAGGCTCATAAAACGGAAGTTTCACCACCTTCGCAGGCGCGTGCTGACGATGATGCTCGACCGTGATTTCCATTCTCACGTCTGTCCCAATTTCAAAATATGGCTTCTGCAAATGCGCCAAAGCGATGTACTTCTTCAACAGCGGCGACCATGTTGATGTGGAAGCATACCCAACCTGCACGTTGCCAACCAAAATCGGCAGACTTCCGCGTACAGCCATGCCAGGGATTTGCGGCGGCAAACCGACTCGCTTGAAGATGCTTTCCATGCCCACCCAATCCACTTCGAGTCCCATCATCTTCCAAACTGAACCTTCACGCTTTTCTTTTTCCAATGCGCGGCGACCGACGAAGTATCCTTTTTTATCAAGCGCCACTGTCCAATCGAGTCCCAACTCGAACGGAGATGACTTCTGCGGCTCGATCCACGCGTGAGTTGTGGACGTGTAATCTACGTCGAGCATGAAGAGACCCGCTTCCACGCGCGCCATATCCATTGCTAAAATGCCGACGGGCGTAATGCCATAGTCCGCGCCTGCTTCCATGAGCGTGTCCCAAATTTTGATGGCGTCTTTGGCAGGCATCCAAATCTCATAGCCGAGGTCGCCGGTGTAACCAGTTCTTGAAATCGTGACCTCGACTCCCTTGATTTTATTTTTCATCAAGCGGAAGTATTTCAACTCGTCAACAGACGCTTCAACAACTTTGTTCAACACCTTGCGCGTGTTCGGTCCTTGAAAACTCAGCGCGGCAACTTCATCAGTGACTTCGGTGATCTCCACTTCCATGCCAACGGCATTCATGGATAACCAACGCAAGTTCGGCTCTGCGGCAGTCAAGCGGAATGTCGTTTCATCCAGCCGTGAGACCGTGCCATCGTCAATCATCTTGCCTTCTTCGTCGCACCAGCCCGTGTAAGCGACTTGTCCCATTTTCATTTTATAGATGTCTCTCGTGGTGACGCGATGCAGTAACGCCGCCGCATCCTTGCCTGTGATGATGTATTTGATCAACGGTGAGACATCAATCAGCGCCGCCGAGTTGCGGATCGCCCAATATTCGCGATCTAGCGTGTGTTCGTATGAGCCAGCAGAAAAATATCCCGCCCACTTGCGCCAATTCTGCGGCTGGCATAACGCGGAGGTTCTTTCATGGAATGGAGTGGTTTTGAGGTTGAGCATTTATGACTTAGCCTTTCGACTATTGAATTCCATTTCCATGAGAATTCTCAAGATTTGATTTAACGCTTTGAGTGGGAAATAGGTAACAGCAATTTGTATTCCAACTGTAAGACTAGTTATGAGGATCTCCCAAACGATGTATGAGGCATTTTCAAATGTTGGAAGTTGACCTAACAATAACTCCTGTACAGTATAGCTATTCAATAATGCTGAGATTATGTAAATAATTACAACAGCTTTTGCCAATTTGTTGATGTTATCTTTTAATGATAAAACTTCCAGCGTGTCATAAAGTTCTGGCTGATTTTCGTCATCCAGTAACTTGATCTCCCAATCTTCAAGTTGTTTATTTTCAGCGGCTTTATCTTGGTACTTAATGATAGGGTCGTTTTGTGATGGAAGTTTTTCAATTCGCTTTTCTAAAATTTCTTCTAAAACTTCAAAAGCTATATCAGACCATTCAACTCTGTCGTTTTTTATCCAGATTTCAATCAATTCTTCATCTGTCATTGATTTGAAATTGCTATAAATATTCTGGCGGAGTTGATCGCTCATTCTTCACCTTCTTGGTTTTTATTGTCTCTGTAATTTATATCTGTTTCGACGATCATATTTAAGCCTAGAGCAACCCCTCTTAAAATCACATAATAAATAAGACCTTGAAGAATAAGAAGCGCTGTATGCGAAAATGCTTTTAATATAAATATAGGTTCGTCAAAGATACTATTTGTTAAGTTGGATATATAGAGATCGTTATTTTTTATATATTCAAATAACTGAGCTATTGCTGTAAGAATATAAATGACAAGTACAATTTTTGAGAAAAAATCTGCTTGTGCGGAAATTCGCCATAATCTTAAATGTTTCCAATCAAATAGTTCGTCTCTTTTTTCCATTTTCCGCATCCTTATTAATCTTTGTTTGAATACTCTGCTGGCGCAAAGAAAACTAAAATCGTTAACTCTTCTTCAGTTGAACGGAAGCGATGGTCCACGTTTTTCGCCGCATATTTTGAGAGCCAGTTCTGTTAGCGGGCAGAATGTAAAGCCCCATGCTTAGGTCTGGGACTTTGAGAAATTCAAGATAGGCGTTGTTACTTGATTCTCTGTGTGAGATGAGTTGGGCAAGTTCATAGGTGGGCATAAGTTTCTCCGGCCATCGTCTCGGGTAAAATTATATATAATTTTACCCGCCTTTGGTTAAATTATGAAGTCGGCGTAGATATTTTTTAGAGGAGGGAAGGTTGTTTGAAACCGTATCAACTTTCAGGTAGAAATGGGGCGAAAAAAATAAGCAGACAAACGTCTGCTTATTTTTAATCAAGCATTTATTTCCAATCTTTATATTCTTCTTCCAATTCTCCGATAATTTTTACGTATTTTTCCGCGCCGTCTTTTAAGCCGCCTTCAAAGATAATCGCTTTGATATCTTCAGTCACTTTTTCTTCGGCTTCCATCGGCAGGGTTTGCTCAATCAGCGGGTAGATTAAAGTTTTTAAGCGCTCAAGATGTTGGCGTAGGGTGCTGGAATATTCGTGCGCCGACCAACCTACCTCAGCGCGGGCGTTTTCGTCTCCATTTTGCCATGCGCTGGCGGCGGCGAGCATTGTCTCGGCGTCATCCGCGCATTTCTTTTGATCGGCGCGCATCGCGCCAACGGGACCTTGTGATTCTGAAAAGCCGCCGTCAATTAAGATATTAATTAGCACCTCTTCTTTTTTGAAGAAACCCGCTTGCACATAATCCTGAATGAAGACGTGCGCCAGCAAAAAGAATTTAGCTTTGGCGCGTTTATTAGTGCGGACTTCCAGCGAGGCGCCGCCCAAGACGTTGAGAAAACGGGCGATCTGTTCTTGATCGGTTTGTAGATTTCTAGGAACGCGCATAATTTTCCATCACTTTAGATTGAGATAAGCACAGTATAGCATTTTAAGCTTAAGCTTTGACTGGATTACTTAATTTCCCCAAACCTTCAATTTCAACATCCACTACATCCCCGATTTTGAGCGTCCCCACGCCAGCGGGCGTGCCGGTAAAAATCAAATCGCCGGGTTCTAAAGTCATAATGGAGGAAATGTATGCGATCAGCGTGCTAACGCTGAAGAGCATATCGCGGGTCGAAGCCATCTGACGCATTTGCCCATTGACGCGGCAAGTGACGACTGCATCAGATGCGTCGAAATCGGTGTCAATCCACGGACCGAACGGGCAGAAAGTATCGAAGCCTTTGGCGCGCGTCCATTGACCGTCCGTCTTTTGCAGATCGCGCGCGGTGATGTCGTTGCCGATGGTATAGCCGAAGATATATTCCTTCGCCGTCTCCGCGATGACGTTTTTGGCGCGTTGACCAATCACGACGACGAGTTCCGCTTCATGCTCCACCTGAGCGGATTGCGGCGGAAGGAAAATTTGCTCCCCGTTAGCGATGACCGCAGATGGCGGCTTGAAAAAAAGCAACGGCGTTTTGGGGATTTCATTTCCCAACTCTTTGGCATGTTCCACATAATTGCGCCCCACGCAGATGATTTTGCTCGGCGTGCAGGGCGGGAGTAATTTCAACTCGGCTATTGGAGTGCGGGCTTCTCGGCGGCGGTATTCTCCGAAAATGTTGCCTTGAATTTCGCCGACTTTATCTTCCAAGATCCAGCCGTATTTTGGTTCATCCCCATCGTTTTGATAGCGAATAATCCTCATGGACGCTCATTTCCCCTCATATTTTTGAATGCCGCTTTGATCTAAAGCCGCCAGCATCTGACTCACAGATTGGTTCAAAACTGGATGGACAAGCGCAGGCGCGAGGTCCGCTAGCGGCGCGAGCACAAACGCCCGCTCGTGTAAACGCGGGTGCGGAATTTGAATCCCCGCTTCGTCTAAAACCAAATCGTCATAAAATAAAATATCCACGTCAATGACGCGCGGCCCGTTTTCAAAAGTAACGGCGCGACCAAGAGCGACTTCCAGCCGTTTGAGATGTTGAAGCAAAGGCTCGGCTTGTAGATAGGTATCCACGCAGATGACCTGATTCAAAAATGGCGGCTGATCTTGATAGCCCCACGGCTGAGTTTCGTAAACAAAGGATTTCGCGCGCACGTTCATTTGCGGCGTGAGGTTGTTGATTAGATTTTTCAAATTGGTCAGGCGCATGCCCATATTACTGCCGAGCGCGAGGTAAACGGTATGATCCATATTATTTTATATAGTGGTCGTCGTAATGTTCAACAATATCGGCGGCGAGCCAGTGTTCAACGGTTGGGTTTTCAAAAGCGCTGGCGGGCAAATCCTGCACAAAGTGAATTAATTCCAAACGCGCGCTTTCAAAGGCTTGGCGCACTTCCGCTGAACTGGAATTTCGGTAACGTTCTACTAACTCCGCGTTGAACTCGTCCACGTTTGGTTCGGTATAGGCATAGTTTGGGTTTGCCAGCGTTTGTTGGGTCACTTGCATTCCCTCCTTCCACCAACCGATGATGTGCGCGAGCAAATCTTCAAAACGCGCAAAGCCCGCGCGGTTTAAGAACTCGGTTTTATTTTCCAGCGCGTCAAAACGCTGAAGGTAAGTTGACCATTCGTTTTCTAAGGTATCCAGCGTGAGGAAGCGGCTCAATGCGACCAGATGTTCGCGGGCGTGAGCGATAAAAATGCCGTTAATCCATGCGCGCATCCGCTGATTTTCTTCATAAGTATCTTTATAAATGGATTTGAGATCGGCGACGGCTTTTTGGCGGGTCTTTTCAAAATGATTATAAAACTGCACCTCGGGCATAGTTTTATATTTGGCGACTGCCTCGGCGTTGAAGGCGTCATAATCGTATTTTTTACGCGCATATTCGCGGTCTTCGGCGAGCGCCATAATGATCGGCATTCCTTCTTCCCACCAAGCCACAATATGCGCCAGCATATCTCGAAATTCAGCGTAGCCCTGTTTGCGCACGCGCCCGGCTCCGTCCGCTGGATCCCAACGGCTAAATCTGGAGACGTAATTCGCCCATTCATTTTCAAGAAAGTTGATAACGCGTTGTTTGTAGTTAGCCATACCTACCTCGTTGAATTAACTTTGACGCAGATGCACGCTTGCCGCGCTAATTTTACCCGCATTCTGCGCCGAGAAAGAAACTTTGCAGATCTGTAATAAAGGGATAATGGACGCGCTTCGCGGCGGGCTTCGGGAAGCAGGCTTCGGCGTTCTTGAATATTTTCCACGCTGAAGGTTTGTTTTATAATCCACTCTTGCAAATGTATTTGTAGGGCGGGTTTTTAACCCGCCATATGCAAAATTTTATAAGGACGTCAGGCTCAAAGCCTGACCTACAATTGACTTTTGCAAGAGATCAAATAAAGTTGTAACTGAAGAGGAGCAAAGCGATGAACTTATTGGTAAACCTACTGACCGGATTGACCGCTCTCTTGCATTTGGGTTTTCTCTATCTGGAAATGTTCCTTTGGGATAAACCCTTTGGCAGAAAAACTTTCCGCATGACGGAAGAACAAGCCAAAGCCTCCAAGACTTTGGCGCTGAATCAAGGTTTATATAACGGCTTCCTCGCCGCCGGTTTGATTTGGGGACTGTTCGCGGGAGACGCAGTGAAAATCTTTTTCTTGAGTTGCGTCATCATCGCTGGCATCTTCGGCGCGCTTACGGTGAGCAAGCGCATCTTTTATATTCAAGCCCTGCCTGCGCTTGTGGCGTTGGTTTTACTGTTGGTATTCTAAGTTTAGGTTTTTTATTTGACGATATTCACAAAATCCGCAAACAGACCGTAAGCCGTTTCAACGGGACCGCCCTGCAGACCGGGCTTTTCGGATAAAGCGATGGAGTAATCCAAAATCACGTCGGTTCTAAAGGTGACGCCCGTGCTGGAATTCATCATGCCATAGAGCGGGGAAGCGGCATCCACCAATTGCGGGGAAACGCTTGCATTAATTTTGCCGTCAATTTTTTCGGCGGAGCAAACTAATTTATATCTTTTATTTTCGCTTTTGGCTTTTGCAATCATTTCGGCTGTAATGCCGCGAATGCCAATGGGATTAATCTCTTGCGGCGTGATCGGCGTATCCCATAATACGGTGACTAAAGCGCAAACTTTGATCGCCGCATCCCAACCGTCCACGTCGTTGGTTGGGTCGGTCTCTGCCACGCCGATGGATTGGCAATATTTGACGGCGGCTTCGTACGATTCGCCGTTTTCCATGCAGGATAGGATGATGTTGGTCGTGGCGTTGAAAATCCCTTTAAAAGATTCTAAATCCGCCAGCGGAAACGCCTCGCGCATCACGCTGAAAACTGGCGCGCCGCCCAAAATCGTCGATTCAAACTGAAATTTTTTGCCTTTCGATTCAGCCAGTTGAGTCAATTCACGATAGCCATGCACCAGCGGACCTTTGTTGGCGGTGATGGCGTGCATCCTCAAATTTAGCGCCAAGCGGATGTGATCCAGCGCGGGTTGACCGGTTTGGGTGTTGACTGGGGAGTTTTCAAAGAGAACGTCTGCTGAAGAATGTTGAATTACGGAAAGGGAATCGGTAATCGGGAATTGGGAATTGTTTAATGATGAAATATCTTTTCCGTTTTCAACGAGTTCCAGCGCTTTCTCAATATCAAGTCCATTTGGATTGACGGCAAAGCCATGACGACCTGTAGATATGCCGGTGAACGAAAAGGTGATGTCATATTTTGATTTCAAGACGGCTTGTTTACGCAGTAATAATTTTGCTAATGAACGGGCTACGTTTCCAAAACCAATGAGCGCGAGTTTGTAGTGCATGGATTCTCCTGTTGAAGATTTAAGGTTGAAGGTTCAAGGTTGCAAGTCTTTCAACTTGTGACCTGCAACCTGCGATTATTATATAGGCGGGTATGGATATGCCCTGCGCCCCGGCGGCGGGTGAGGGAATAGTTTTGTTTCGGCTAATTTTTCGGCGCGGCGCACGAGGGCGCTTATTTCGCTTGGGCTGAGATACGGCTCAAAGCGGGCAGACCAGTTTGAGGTCCGAGCGAGAGGCGCGAGTAGTTTATCAGAAATAGTCTCTCCGGCAAAATCCCAAATCACCGTGCGGAGTTTATCATCCTGATGAAAACAAACGCCGTGATCAATGGCGTAGAGTCGCTTTGTATCCCGTTCAAAAAAAATATGCCCGCCTTTGCGATCCGCATTGTTGAGCAGTAAATCAAAAAAAACGATTGGGCGAAGTTTTTCTTTATCTTCTGTTGTGAAATTAAAATAGTGGTATTCAATATCGTATTCAATGAATTCTTGTAACGAGCCTGCGCCGTAAGGTCCTTCATTTCGATAAACGGTGAATGGCACGATGTGCAAATCAAGCGCTTCGCTTAATTGATATGCCGCGACTTCACGCAAAGATAATGTATTTTCAGGAAAATCCCAGAGCGGTTGTTCGCCGCGACTCGGTTTGTAAACTGCCGGATAAATTTCGCCTTCGTATTCAACGTCCGCTAGGAACGTGTAATTTGACCCAAGCATGAATTGCCCTTTGAGTCTGTATTCGCCATGTTCTAATGCAAGTTGGATCGGATACATATTTGGTCGCAAGTCAAAGGTCAAAAGTCAGACCTTCGACTTGTGACCTTTGACTAATCAATGGACGTGCCCATTTTTCTTTGGGCAAAAATGACCTTCGGGTTCTATGGGCTGACCACACTGCGGGCAGACGGGTCTTCCACGAGATGAAACATCTTGTCCCCAACGCGCCAGCGCGCGCAGTTGTGAGCGGGTGGTCCAAAAGCGCACTTGTGCGGCGGTTTCCGGCTCAACTTCTTCGGTGAGCAATTCTTTGGTGAAGATGACGACGCGGTCGCGGTCTTTATCGTAGCCGAGACCAATTTCGCCGGCGCGAAAGAGCGGGTCCACTGGCGGGTTGATGCGCATGATATGTTCCATGTAATCGCCGGAGGCTTCGTCCAGTTGTGGGTATTGCTGGGTGATTTGCGCGAGGAATTGCTCGATCCCGATGGCGAGCGAGAGCAATTGCGCTTTTTCGATGATAATCGTGATCGTGCGCGCGTCTTGATAGGCTTGTAGATAAAATACGCGCTGACCGGGCTTGCCAATTGCGTCGGCGGTGATGTGGTCGCAGGGGTCTACGTCAATTTCAAAGCGGGGCATAATGAATAACCTTTCGCGTATTATAATCGCATTATCTTTATCAAAGGAGCCGCCATGTACGATAAGAAAACGCTTGCTGAATTAGAAGAGTCCTTGGCAAATTGGGAAGAGACAGCGCTCAAGAAAGCTTTAACGCAACTGCCGGAACGCGCCGACAAATTTATCACTACTTCATCTGAACCGATCAACCGCCTGTATACGCCTTTAGATATTGCGGATCAAGATTATGCTTCTACGCTGGGGCTTCCCGGCGAATATCCCTATACCAGAGGCGTGCATCCGACGCTTCACCGCTCTAAGTTGTGGACGATGCGGATGTTTGCGGGCTTTGGCACGGCGGAAGAGACGAATCAGCGCTTCAAATACTTGCTCGAGCAGGGTCAGACCGGCTTGAGCATTGCCTTCGATTTGGCGACTTTGATGGGCTACGATACAGACCAACCCGAAGCCCTCGGCGAATTTGGCAAATGCGGCGTAGCAATCTCTTCTTTGAAAGATATGGAGATTTTATTGGATGGCATTCCGCTCGACAAAGTCTCGTCGAGCATGACCATTAATTCGCCCGCCGCAATTATTTGGGCGATGTATCTCGCCGCCGCCGAAAAGCAAGGCTTGCGCTTGGATCAGTTGCGCGGCACGACGCAAAACGACATCCTCAAAGAATTTATCGCGCAAAAGGAATTCATCTTTCCGCCGGAGCCTTCAATGCGTTTGGTGGTGGATACGATGGAGTTTGGCGCGCAGAAAGTTCCGCAATGGAATACGATTTCGATTTCCGGTTATCACATTCGAGAAGCCGGTTCCACCGCCGCGCAGGAATTGGCGTTTACGCTGGCGGACGGTTTGGAATA
>JADLCG010000117.1 GCA_020847355.1 Anaerolineales bacterium
ATGTGGCGCAGGCGGTTGAAGAGATGATGAAAAAATATGCAGGCGCAGTAGATAGCGGCGAATTGGTGACCAGAGAAAAAAGCGCCGATCGGCTGTTGTCTCAAGCGGTGTATGCGCGGTGGAGCGCAAGGTAAACTCAACTGAGTAATTTTCGTATCTCCCCGCCTACCATGACCTTCTTTCAATTGACGGGCATTCTTAGCCATGCTATGATGAAACGGTTATTGCATTGATTATCCGCTAAGGAGTTATGATGAGTGTTGAGTTTTTATTACGCATTTTAGGGATGCTTGGCTTTGGCATCGGCGGGGGATTTTGGGGCTATCGCGTGGCGCAAATTGGTCCAAGCGATTCGGCTGAAGCGACAGTAACCATTATCACCTTTGCGTTGGTAGGCGCATTAGCCGGGCTAATTCTTACGCCTTATTTCACCACGCGCCCAGCCAGAGCGATCCGTTCTCTTTTAGGACGTTTAGCCGCCGAAAGTTTATTCGCCGGTTTAGCCGGGTTGATCGTCGGCTTATTAGTTGCCGCCTTGTTGGCTTTTCCGTTATCTTTACTGCCGCAACCCTTTAGTCAAATTCTGCCTTTTATCGGCGTAGTCATTTTTTCATATATTGGTATTTCACTCTTTGTGATGCGCCAAGGCGACATTATGGGACTGGTCAGCGCTTTAAGCGGGCGCGGCGAAGGGGGCGGCTCTTCTTCATGGAGCAACTTGAATCGCAACATCCTTTTGGATACCAGCGTGATCATTGACGGGCGCGTAGCGGACATCGCCAAAACCGGTTTTTTGCCCGGCACGCTTTTAATTCCGCGTTTTGTGTTGAACGAATTACAGTACATCGCCGATTCGCCAGACGGTCAGCGCCGTCAACGCGGCAGGCGCGGCATGGAAGTTTTAGCCGAATTGCAAAAACTGCCGAACATCCTCGTGCGGATTTCAGATATCAACGTGGATGGCGTGCGCGAAGTGGACGATAAATTAATTGTGCTGGGCAAACAGCTCAAAAGTCCGGTGCTAACCAATGACTACAACTTAAATCGCATCGCCGAATTACAAGGCGTCACCGTGTTAAACATCAACGAACTTGCCAACGCCGTCAAATCTGTGGTTTTACCCGGCGAAGTCCTGCGGATCAACATCCTTCAAGAAGGTAAAGAGCATAGTCAGGGCGTGGGTTATATGGAAGACGGCACAATGGTCGTAGTGGAAAATGGAAAAGAATATATCGGCGAATATGCAGAAGTGGGCATCACCAAAGTTCTGCAAACCGCCGCCGGACGGATGATCTTTGGGCGCATTGACGAAGAACAAGCCAAAAGAAACAAGGGTAAGTAAACAGGTAATTGGTAAATAGTAATTGGTGAATAGTAATCAGCGATCAGCAAACAGGGCTGAAGATGTTTCGCCCTGTTTTGTTTTATAATAAAAATAAAGCCTTTGTGAAACTTGGTGGTAAAAATTATGCTAAAAATTTACAACACGCTCACCCGTAAAACGGAAGAGTTTCAAACGCTCGAACCCAAGCGCGTCAAAATGTACGTCTGCGGAGTCACCGTTTATAACGACGCGCATGTCGGCCACGCCATGTCTGCGATCGTCTTTGATATCATCCGCCGCTATCTAATTTATCGCGGATATGAAGTTAAGTTTGTAATGAACTACACCGACGTGGACGATAAAATTATCAACCGCGCCAAACAACTTGGCGAAGAGCCGCTCAAACTTTCGCAACGCTACATTGACGATTACGCCAACGACCTAAAAAGCCTCAACGTGCTCCCCGCCACCGCCAACCCGCAAGTTAGCCAAGCCATGCCGTTAATTATCAAATTCATTGAAGGCTTAATTGAAAAAGGCTATGCCTACGCCGCTCAAAATGGCGACGTATATTTTCGCGTCACCAAAGACGCGGATTATGGCAGGTTATCCAACCGCAAGCTGGATGATATGCAAGCCGGAGCGCGCATTGAAATTGGCGAGCAAAAAGATCACCCAATGGATTTCGCTTTATGGAAAGCCGCCAAAGCCGGCGAAATTTTCTGGGAGAGTCCGTGGGGCAAAGGTCGCCCGGGTTGGCACATCGAATGCTCGGCGATGAATCTCGCCGAACTTGGCGAACAAATTGATATTCACGGCGGCGGCAATGATTTAATCTTCCCGCACCATGAAAATGAAATTGCCCAAACCGAAAGCTACACCGGCAAAGAATTTTCGCGCTATTGGATGCACAACGGCATGTTACAACTCGGCGGCGAAAAAATGTCCAAGTCTTTGGGCAACATCGTCAGCATCAAAGAGTTTTTATCCAAGCGCTCCGCCGACGTAATGCGTATGCTCGTTTTGAATGGGACTTATCGCGCGCCCTTGATGTTCAACGACGAAACGCTGGATGCCGCCGAGCGAAATATCGAGCGCCTCAAATCCGCGCTCAAGCCTGCCTCTGCTTCCTCCAGCGGAATCAACGCTGATACATTATCTGCATCCATTGAATCTGCAAAAAAGAATTTCACCGAAGCAATGGACAACGACTTCAACACCGCCGGCGCAGTCGCTTCATTGTTTGAATTGAGCAAATCAATCAACACCGCGCGGGATAATGGCGCAACCAACGAGCAACTTAGCCCCGCTCAATCCGCCTTCAAAGAATTAGCGGGCGTGCTTGGGTTAAAACTTGAAGACAAGCAAGGCTCAAGCGAAAAAGACGCTGAAGTCAACGCCCTCATTGCCGAACGCACTGAAGCGCGTAAAAACAAACAATGGAAACGCTCCGACGAAATCCGCGATCAACTAAAAGAAATGGGCGTGACAATTGAAGATAGCAAAGACGGGACTACGTGGAAATGGAATTAGTTAATGGATAATGGATAGTTGATAATTGTCAATTATTCATTATCCATTACTTTTGCTGGCTTTAATGATACTTGTAAGCAATTTCAACAATTCAACGACATCATTATGAATTGATATAAATTCTGCCTCCTTGAGATAATCAGTTTTATACAACAATTCCAACCAATACTCAGTTTCATTGGCTTCTTTCAAAGCAATTGACATTTTGTGGATAAAATCTTTTTTACTTTCAGCCTGTTCTGCTTCACGCACTAAAGCGCCAATTGCCGCGCCAGAACGTAACACTTGTTTCGAAAGTACATACTCCCTCTTTTCTTCCGATAAAAATTTATATAAACCAACAATCCGAATTGCAAAAGCAAAAGACTTTTCTTTTACAATATTATTCTTCATTGGTTATTCCTCTCCTAATTATCCACTACTCATTTTCAATTATAAATTATCAATTATTCATTATCAATTGCCCATTATAATCAGGGTCTATGAAAGAATATATTTATTCCCGCAATGCCGTGTACGAAGCCATCATCGCCAAGCGCAGACAAATTTTCTCAATTGAGATTGCCGAAGGGGCGCAGGAAAAAGGCAAATTGAGCGAAATACTGAACCTTGCTCAGAAAAATAAAATCAAAGTTAATCGTGTGCCACGCACAAAGCTGGATAAGATTCATCAGAACAATCAAGGGATTGTGGCGGAAGTTAGCGAATATCCATATTCCGACACGCTCGAAATTTTAGAACATGCCAAAGACGAAGCGCCTTTTGTTTTGCTTCTCGATTCTTTGCAAGACCCGCAAAACTTCGGCACGTTGATTCGCACCGCCGAAGCGGTGGGCGTGCATGGCATTATCATTCCGCTGGCGCGGAGCGTAGAAGTCACTCCGGCGGTGGTCAACGCTTCTTCTGGGGCGAGCGAACACATGTTGATTGCGAAGTCCAATCTATCGCAAACGATTGACGCGCTCAAGCGCGAAGACGTATGGGTCGTCGGGTTGGACCAAAGCGGGACGGAAGTAGAATCAAACTCACGTCACGTCAGAGGCGCGTTGGGGTTAGTCGTCGGCTCGGAGGGCGAAGGTCTGCATGAGTTGACTCGCAAAAAATGCGACATCGTGCTGAAACTTCCCATGCGTGGAAAAATCGAATCGTTGAATGCGGCGGTGGCGGGTTCTGTCGCATTATATTTAGCATATTTAAATCGAAATCATTAACCGCGAAGAGCGCGAAGGCCGCCAAGATTTTTTCTTTGCGTGCTGAGCGGTAAAAAATATAGGAACAATTATGATTCAAGGAACGTATCATTTTCCAAAAGGTTTTTTGTGGGGAACGGCAACGGCTTCGCATCAGGTAGAAGGCAATAACACAAATAATAATTGGCACGCCTGGGAAGAAGCGGGCAAGACTGTGCATAAATCCGGGCTGGCGGCGGATTGGTGGGGCGGGCGCTGGCGCGAGGATTTCGACCGCGCCGTGGAAACCGGACAAAACGCGCATCGTTTTTCGATTGAGTGGAGTCGCGTGCAACCTACGCCGGATACGTGGGACGAAGACGCATTAGAAAAATATCGCGCGATGTTGCGCGGCTTGAAAGAACGTAAGCTGACTGCGCTGGTGACGTTACATCATTTCACCGATCCGTTGTGGGTTACTGAAAAAGGCGGTTGGGAAAACGACGAGATCGTCCCGCTGTTTGAAAAATACGTTCGCAAAGTTGTAGATGCTTTGAAAGAATATGCCAATTTATGGGTGACGATCAACGAACCAAACGTCTACGCTTTGAGCGGCTATGTCGCTGGGGCTTTTCCGCCCGGCAAAAAAGATTTGAAATTATCCATGCGCGTAATGGCAAATATGCTTCGCGCACATGCGGCGGCGTATCGCGCTATTCACGAACTACAACCCATTGCGCGCGTTGGCTATGCTTTGCATTATCGCCCAATGGTCCCGCGTTTGAAATGGTCGCCATTAGATAGATGGATGCGCAATATCCGCTACAACGGAATCAACCTGGCGTTTCCATCCGCTATCTCAACCGGCGTGATGAAATCTCCGGTGGGCAACCAAAATATTCCCGAAGCCAAAGGCGCTCAAGATTATCTCGGATTAAATTATTATTCAGTAGATACCGTATGGTTTGACCTTACCAGACCGGGGGAATTATTTTCCAACAGCGGCTACCCCAAAGACGCAGATTTGAGCGAAACCAATTTCCTCGCCAATATTCCCGAAGGAATTTTCGATTCAATCAAATGGATTGAAAGAACCTATCCCAATTTGCCGATCATCATCACCGAAAATGGCGTGGAAGATTCAGGCGATCGGCTACGTCCGCGCTATTTGGCGCAACATCTTCATCAAGTCTGGCGGGCGGTCAACTTCAACTGGCAGGTGAAGGGCTATTTTCATTGGTCATTAGTGGATAATTTTGAATGGGAACGCGGCTGGACTCAACGCTTTGGCTTGTGGGGCTTGGATTTGGATACGCAAAAAAGAATCAGGCGACCTTCCGTAGATTTGTACGCCGAGATTTGCAAAGAGAACGGGATTTCCAGCGAGATGGTGCAAAAGTATTGCCCCGAAGTATTTGAGAAATTATTTCCGAGTTAGAACATAAAGAGGTCGCGATGGATTTCAAAACGCAATTGACCGGTTTGAACGAACTACTTTCAATCATTTATGGCGACGAAACGAAAATAAGCTCATTGCTTCGTGAACTCGGCTTTGAAGAAGCGCAAGTCGAAGCGCTCCGCGATAAACATCTTGAAAATATCGTCGCTCATTTTCTGGAAGTAATTCACAAACGCCTGACCAATGACGCGGGCAAAGATACTTATTATCAAATCCTCGCCCGCCGCTACGGGTTGGACGGCGAAGCCAGCGAGCAACTTTCCAGCATTGCGTCAAAATACAATTACACGCCGGAATATTTGCGTCAAACCTTTGAGGAAATTATCGGTCGCGTCAAAACCAAAACCTGGCAAGCCGAATTAAAGAAAAACCTCAAACAAATTGCCATTCAAAAATTAGGCGAGTTGAATCAAAAGCCCGCGCGCGAACACATCGTAGATAAATTGAAACGCCTCGAAAACCTGAAAGGCGCGGCGGATGTTGCCCGGCTGGATTACGAAGCCAAACGCGCCGAAATCCTCAAGCAGATTCAATCTCAATTAGACGCGCTCGCTTCAGAATATACGCCTCTGCTTGAATCAGCGGAAGAAAATATCGCCACGCTGGAAAATGAGATCAAAACCGACGTGCTTCTACACGGCGAAAGCGTAACCGGCGGAATGTATCGCGCCACGTTTACCAAAGGGCGCGTTGCCTGGGATAATGAAGGCATAGAAAAATACGCCACTTCCCACCCTGAAGTACTGCAATTCCGCAAGCAGGGGCAACCAATCGTGACGTTGAGAATAGTTGAAAAGAAGTAAGGATAAGAGGCACAATGGCGCAACAACCGCAAGAACAATTGACCAAGCTCTTTGTAGAAAAATTTGAGAATTTCTCAAAGCAGGAAAAACTTTTCTTTCGTCAGTTATTACAAAGGGAAGGCGTGGCGCGGAATACCAACCGCGAATTTGACGAAACGCTGACGCTGGGTCAGCGGGTTGCGGATAAAGTCGCCGCTTTTGGCGGCTCATGGACTTTCATTATCCTCTTCACTTCCATTTTACTGCTATGGATCATCGCCAACACTTTCATCCTCGCCAGATACAAGGAAGTATTCGACCCCTATCCATATATCTTATTGAACTTGATCCTCTCCATGCTGGCGGCGTTACAAGCGCCAATTATTATGATGTCGCAAAATCGTCAGGCGGCGAAAGACCGCCTAGACGCCGCGCATGATTATGAAGTCAATCTAAAAGCCGAATTTGAAATTGAAAAGCTCCATCACAAAATGGATGAACTGCGCGAAAAACAATGGCTGGAATTGGTGGAAATGCAACAAGAACAAATTCGCCTGTTGACAAAACTGCTGGAAGAGAAAAATAAATAAATCCTTTGCCTGAACATGCAACTGCCTGAAAATTTCAGCGTGTCCATTTGTAAAATGTTTGGAGCGGAAGGCGCAGAATTTATACGCAAATTGCCCGCCCAGATCGCAGAAGC
>JADLCG010000118.1 GCA_020847355.1 Anaerolineales bacterium
CGCTCACCCCCGCCGCCACCTTCACGCCCACCATCACGCCCACTCCGCTCCCGCAAGCGCGCGTCTCCGTCGCCGATCACGAATTCTTCAACGGCGATTATGAAAACGCCCTGATCCATTACCAAACTTCTTATCAAGACTCGCCCGATCCGTTAATCCGCGCCGCCGCAAAATGGGGCGAAGTCAAAGTATATTTTGCCGAAGAAAATTACAAAGAAGCGCTCAACTCCATTCAAACCCTAAGCGCGGAGTTTCCGTCTTTTCCGCAACTTGGGCAAGCTTACTTCTTGAGCGGGTTAGCCAACTATCGGCTGGGTAATTACCCGGCGGCGGCAGAAGCCTGGAAGATGTATCTCACGCTTCGCCCGGGCTATCTGGATTCGCGCGCGCAAGAATTGCGCGGCGATGCGCTCTTCCAAGCCGCAAATTACGCCGAAGCGCTAACTGCCTATCAAGCCTCCATCCAAGCGCCGCACCTCGGAGACGCTACCCAACTGGACATGAAAGTCGCTTCCACATACGCCAAACTAGACGACATCCCTTCCGCCATCGCGCTCTATGAGGGAGTCACGGCGCGCGCCGCCAGCGATTACACCAAAGCTCAGGCGGCGTATGAAGCTGGGTTGGCGTATCAGGCAAACGGTCAGCCGGAAGAGGCGCATGGAAAATTCCAACTGGCAGTTACCAATTATCCGCTTTCTTATTATTCCTATCTCAGCCTCATTGAATTAATCAACGCGGGCGTAGAAGTGAGCGATCTAGATCGCGGCATTGTGGATTTCTTCGCCGCGCAATATGACGTGGCGATCGCCGCATTTACGCGCTATATTACCGCCACGCCCGGCAACGACGGCACAGCTTATTACTACTTGGCGGAGTCCTATCGCAACATTGGCGATTACAATGCCGCGCTTAACAACTATCAAATCTTCATCACAAACTATCCGGCGCATCCGCGCTGGGGCGATGCCTGGGGAGCCAAGGCTTACGTTGAATGGTACAACAATCAAGCGTATTCAACTGCGGCGCAAACCCTGCTGGATTTTGTCCAGCAAGCGCCGGGCAACGCTCTGGCTCTCGAATATCTGATGAGCGCCGCGCGCATCTACGAACGCAACGGTCAGGACGATAACGCCATCAAAGTTTGGACGCGCGTGACCAATGACTACCCGGGCACAGAAGAAGCTTCCACTGCGGCATTCTTAATCGGCGTGATTTATTATCGCGGAAAAAATTATGCCCAAGCCTTAGACGCTTTCAACCGCAGTTATTCGCTCAACATCCCCGCCAGCGATAAAGCCCGCGCCTATCTGTGGATCGGCAAGGCGCAGGGTCAGCTTGGCAATAGCGAAGCGCAACTTCAGGCGTGGCGCGAAGCCCGCGAACAAGACCCCGCCGGATATTACAGCGAACGCGCCCGCGATTTATTGAACGAACAAACGCCCTTCACGCCGCCGGTGAAATTAAATTTCAATCAGGATCTAAAGCGCCTCCGCGCCGAAACTGATAATTGGATGCGTATCACTTTCAATTTACCCGCCGATACAGACCTCAGCGGACCCGGTCCGCTTGCGGCAGATGCGCGCTTCATCCGCGGGACTGAATATTGGCAGATGGGGCTTTACGAAGAAGCGAAAACTGAATTTGAAGATTTACGCGCCACAATCGAAACTGATCCCGCCGCAACTTACCGCCTGACAAATTATCTGCTGGATTTAGGCTTATACCGTTCCGCAATTTTTGCGGCGCGACAGGTATTAACGCTCGCCGGATTGGACGAACACAAAGAATCCATGATGGCGCCCGCTTATTTTGGCTATATTCGCTACGGCTTGTATTATTCAGATCTAATCCTCCCCGCCGCGCAAGAGAATGGCTTTGATCCGCTCTTTATGTTCAGCGTGATTCGGCAGGAGAGTTTATTTGAAGGTTTTGTTAACTCAAACGCCGGCGCGCGCGGTTTGATGCAGATCGTGCCGTCCACTGGCGCGCAAATCGCTTCGCAAATCGGCTGGCCCCTCAATTATGTAGAGGACGATCTCTACCGTCCGTTGGTGAGCATTAAGTTTGGCGCGCATTATTTAGCGAATAATCGCAACTATCTCAACCAAGATCTTTACGCGATGCTCGCCGCTTACAACGGCGGACCCGGCAACGCCAGCGCTTGGCAAGAACTTTCCGGCAACGACCCGGATCTATATTTAGAAAGCGTGCGCTTTGAAGAAACGCGCAATTACATTCGCCACATTTATGAAATCTATGTGATTTATAAAAGATTATATGGAACGACGGAATAGCGCACAGGTTATTCCAGCTATAATTTACCTATGTCTTCCATCGCCATTCCCCCGCTCGCCCACACCCAGCCGCACCTGCGCCCGCTCAATATCCTCCGCGATTTGCCCGCCGTTGCCGATTTGATTGAGTTGTGCTTCTCCAGCACAATGGATAACGACGGTCGGCGCTACCTGCAAGATATGCGGCGGGCTGGAAAAGACAATTCCTTCGTCAAGTGGGCAAATCAAACTATTGAAACTGCCTCCCTGCCGCTCGCTGGTTTTGTTTGGGAAGAAAACGGAAAAATCGTCGGTAACGTGAGTTTGGCGCCGTTCCGCCAGCGTGCGCAAAAAATATATCTGATCGCCAATGTAGCTGTGCATCCTGAGTATCGGCGTCACGGCATCGCGCGCGCCCTCACCCAACAAGCCCTGCAACAAGCCCGAACGAAAAAAGCGAATTCGATTTGGTTGCATGTGCGCGAGGATAATCCCAACGCAATTGACTTATACGCCAAATTGGGTTTCAAAGAACGCGCCAGACGCACCACCTGGCAAGCCGCGACCAGCAAAGACGCGCTTCTGCATAGCGCTTTCGCCATCACTGGCAGACGCCCCAACGATTGGCAGACTCAACTCAACTGGCTTAAGCGCCTCTATCCGGACTTTTTGGCTTGGCACCGCACTTGGGATTTCGCCCCACTTAGACCTGGTTTTTTGAACTGGCTTTACTTGCTGGCGATTGGCTTGAATATCCGTCAATGGACTGCGCGAAAAAGCGACGCGCTTGAAGCGGCGCTGGCGTGGATTCCCTCCGGGCGCGGCGAAGCCCTCTTTGCCGCCATTGACTCAAAGTCCGAGCCGGAAGCGCTGACGATGCTCCTGCTCCAAGCCAGAAGAGAACTCGCTGACACACATCCTAAAATCGTTTTAGAATTCCCAGTCGGCGGGTTTGACCGCGCCATTCACGCCGCGGGATTTCAAGCCGCACGCACATTAATTTGGATGCAAACAACTTAGTCTTTGCCTTCCACGTATGTATTTGCAAAAGGAGAAGAATCAAATGACAAAATTTCTTATTCGTTGGGCGATCAACACGCTGGCTTTATATGTCGCCGTTCAAATCGTCCCCGGCATTGATTTTGGCGGTCCGTGGGTAGACCTACTTTGGGTGGCATTAATTTCCGGTTTGCTCAACGCGCTCGTGCGTCCATTGCTCAAATTTCTCACCTGCCCTTTAATCATCCTCACGCTGGGTTTATTCACCATCCTGATCAACACCGGCTTACTCATGCTCACCAGTAGCCTAAGCGCTTCTTTTGGCTTAGATTTTTCAGTAGACGGCTTTTGGTCGGCGCTGTTAGGTAGCGTGGTCATCAGCCTCGTCAGCGTGGCGCTGAGCGTCATCCTCAAAGATGAATTGAAAGGCAAAAAGAAATAGGTTTCCTCAAAATATAAAGATTACTCCCGCTAAAAATAGCGGGAGTAATCTTTATATTAGGTTTTAGCGGTAACGAAAAATAGCTAATCCCGTTCAAACGGCACGCCCAAAGCCGCAGGCGGAGAAGCGCGCATGGCGCGCAGTATTTTTGAGAAGGCTTTACGCATGGGTTCGGGCAGGGCGGCTAAAGTTCGTTCTACCCATTCCGCGTTGCCAATGTTGACCA
>JADLCG010000119.1 GCA_020847355.1 Anaerolineales bacterium
AACGGGCCCGCCTCGTCGGAGGAATCCAGCACTTCGTCATCCACCGTCAATTTATATTCCATTGAAACTACTACGCCGTCTTCCACTTTTTCCATGCTCATGTTCTTTTCCTTTTTTAGATGAATGGTCACATTGTATCAGAAAGAAGAAAAAGCCATATAATGGACTGCGCTATCCGCCAAAAAAACCAGCGCGAAAACCTTTTTGCGTTTTATTCGTATTTCTAACAGTTTAGCATTAGGAGCAACCCATGACCAACATCCTCTCAGCGCAAGCCCTCGCCAAAAACTACGGCGACTTTCAAGCCGTCAAAGGCGTTTCGTTCACTATTCAAGAGGGCGAAATTTTCAGCTTGCTCGGTCCGAACGGGGCGGGAAAAACGACGACGATCTCGATGCTCTCCACCTTATACATCCCCACCAGCGGAGACGCAATCATCGCCGGCTATTCCATCACCAAGCGCCCGATGGGCGTTCGCAACGTCATTGGCGTTGTGCCGCAAGACTTAGCGCTCTATGAAGATTTGAGCGCCAAAGAGAATCTCGTCTTTTGGGGGCAAATGTATGGATTAAACGGCAAAGCCTTATCCGCGCGCGTGGATGAAGTTCTAGAACAAATTGGTTTAGCTGACAAAGCCAAAAATAAAGTCAAAACTTATTCAGGCGGGATGAAGCGCCGCGTCAACATTGGCGTAGGCTTGCTCCACAAACCCAAGCTGTTATTTATGGACGAACCTACCGTTGGCATTGACCCGCAATCACGCCGCGCCATTTTGGATACGGTCAAAGCTTTGAACCAACAAGGCATGACAGTTCTCTACACTACACATTACATGGAAGAAGCCGCCGAACTCTCCAACCGCGTTGGCATTATTGATCATGGCGAGTTGATTGCCCTCGGCACACAAAAAGAATTGACCAAACAAGT
Organism: Anaerolineales bacterium; assembly: GCA_020847355.1. Taxonomy (GTDB): domain Bacteria; phylum Chloroflexota; class Anaerolineae; order Anaerolineales; family Villigracilaceae; genus Villigracilis. Next base: position 928 of record JADLCG010000119.1, read on the forward strand.
GGGCGAAACTGAAACCCTGATTTTACACGTCGGTAAAAATGAAGACCCTTCCGTCTTGATCGCCACGCTGAAGAACCTGCCAAACGTTATTGACGCCAGCGTGATTGACCATGAAATTTCAGTCATCACGCCCTCGGCAAAAGACATTTTAGCCGACGCAATTGGAGCCGCCAACGAACGCGGCGTCAAGATTCATTCAATTGATATCCGTGAGCCGAATTTAGAGGCAGTGTTTTTACATCTTACAGGAAGGGCGTTGCGCGATTAAAGATATTCAAATACTAAATATCGAATATCGAATTACCGAAGAGCGAATATCACTATGTTAAAAACCATTCTCATTGGATTCAAAGACGTAAAACTCGTCTTCCGCGATCGCGCCGCGCTCATCCTCATGCTTGCCGCGCCGTTTCTGGTCACAGTCGGCATGGCGCTCGTCACCGGAAGATTTTCAGGCAATAACAATAGCGGCGCCTTAAACATCCCAATCGCCATTGTCAACTTAGATAACGACTCAATTGGCAACGCTTTAGTAGAAGTCTTCAATTCGCCAGAATTAGCGGATTTGGTTGAACCTGCCAACAGTTCAACTGCAGAAGCGGCGCGCGCATTGGTAGATGAAGATAAACTCGCCGCCGCCATCATCATCCCCGCCGGCTTCACGCAAAGCGTCATTCCCCAAAATGGAAATATTGGCGTCAACGCGCAAATTGAATTCTACGCCAACCCAGCCCGCCCCACCAGCGCGGGCATTATCAAAGCCGTGTTGGATCAATTCCTAACCCGCTTGGACGAAATGCAAATTAGCGGCGTCGTTTCCATAACGCAATTGATCGCCAGCGGAAAAATTACGCCGCAAGAAGCCAATCAGGCTGGCGCAGAATTAGGCAAACGCCTTGAAAATAACGCGACAAATTTTGAAAGCGCCACGGCCATCAAAATCAAAACCTCAACTGCCGCCGGCGAAACCAACGACTTCGACCCGCTCGCTTTTTTTGCCCCCAGCATGGCGCTGATGTTCTTGATGTACACCGTTAGTTATGGCGGGCGTTCAATCCTCGCGGAAAAAGCCGAAGGCACGTTGCCGCGCTTGCTGGTTACGCCAACTACCTCCGCGCAAATTTTAGGCGGGAAAGTTTTTGGCATTTTCTTAACCGGCGCGGCGCAAATGTTCATCCTCATTGGCGCGACCACGCTTTTATTTCAACTCCATTGGGGCGATCCGCTCGGCGTCATTTTCTTGGTCTTTGCCGCAGTCTTTGGCGCAACCGGCTGGGGCTTATTCATCACGGCTTTGGCGCGCACGCCTGCACAGGTCGGCAGTCTCGGCTCGGCGCTGATGTTAATTTTCGCAGTGATCAGCGGCAGTTTCTTTCAAATCGCCAATATGCCGCCCTTCATGCAAAGATTAAGTCAGATCACGCCAAACGCTTGGGCATTGAACGGGTTTGAGACTCTCGCGCTGGGCGGAACGCTCGCCGCTTTGACTACGCCGATCGCGGCTCTGCTGACGATGGGCTTGATCCTGTTCCTCATCTCGGCGGCGCTCTTCGGAAAAAAGAATTTGATGCAAAAGTAACTTCATGTTCCTGCGCTGAAGCTGGAACTTATGGCGCAATAACATGGCGGAGACCTTATGAAAAAAATATTCGCAATCGCCTGGAAAGACGCAATCGTCCGTTTTTCAAGTAAATCTGAATTATTGTTCTTCATCGTCCTGCCGATGATTTTTATCTTCCTCATCGCCGGCGGAGTTCCCAGCGGCAACGAAGATAACCGCATTCGAGTAGTCGTCGTGGACCAAGCCAATTCAACGATTTCAAAAGAATTATTCTCAGCTTTGGAAAAATCTACGGCAGTCAGACCAGACCTCCTTTCTATGCAGGAAGCGCAGGCGGAATTTGACGCGCGGCGCGCGACGGTTTTATTGGTCATCCCCGCCGGGCTGGATGTTGAAGCCATTCAAAATGGAACGGCGGAATTAAACCTAAGCCAACCGCCCAGCGACACCAACGCTTCGATCGCCGCCCGCGCAATTGAAGCCGCCGTGAGAAAAGTGAGCGGCGCGATCCATGCCGCCAACCTAGCGGTGGAAGAAGCTCAAACGCGCGGCGCGTTTACCTCAGCGGAAGAGGAGCAAGCCTATTTCAACGCCGCTTTGGAAACCGCCAAAAAATTACAAGCGGAAGCGCCGGCGCGTGTGACTGTAATTCAGGCGAACACGCCGGACGATTTCGATTACGATCCGCAGACCAACGTTTCCGCCGGGCAATTGATTACTTGGGTATTTATCCCGCTATTTGGAATTTCCGCGTTATTTGCTTACGAAAGAAGAGAAGGTACATTGCGCCGTCTGTTAACCACGCCCACCAGCAAAGCGACTTTTTTACTCGGCACAATTTCCGGGCAGGTTGCGATGGCATTAATTCAAATGACCTTGCTGGTCGTATTCGCAATTTTGGTTTTCAAATTAAATTGGGGCAACCCGCTTGGGCTTTATATTATTCTCGCTTGCTCATGCCTCGCCGCCGCCGCAGTTGGCGTTACGCTGGGAACGTTTATCAAATCTGAAGGGCAGGCAAGTGGCATTAGCATTATGGCGGGGATGTTGATGGGCATGTTGGGCGGATGTTGGTATCCGATCGAATTATTTCCGCAGTTTATGCAAAATGCGGCGCGCCTGCTCCCCACCACGTGGGCAATGCAAGGGCTATTGGATTTATCTCTGCGCGGCGCAAGCGTGGCGCAAATTCTTCCCGAAGCCGGAGTTTTATTGATCTTTGCCGCGCTATTTTTTGGAATTGGAACACTGCGCTTTCGATACGAATAACGCCAATTTAGTTTATGCGCTCGGCTATAATCCACCCATGCGCTATGATTTATGTTTACCGTGGTACTGGGAATATGACGACGTTTTCGCAGGTATGATCGAACGCGCTTCCATTGAAGCGGGGCTTTCGCTTTGGCAGATCAAGCCGGATAATTTACTAGAATCCACTACCGCGCTCTATAAAGGCGTGACGACTTATCGCACGCTCCTCAATCGCGGGCAGGGAGATGCGCGTTTTGAGCCGCTTCTCCGCTGGGGCATGGAACACGGCGCGAAGATCATCAACCCGCTTCAGGCTTCGCGCTGGTCGGAAGATAAAGCCACCATGCACTTGGAATTGATCAGCGCCGGTTTGCATACGCCTTATACAATTTTGCTCGCGCCATTTCTAGAACAGCCCGTCGTCCCGCCGATTGATTTGACCCCGCTCGGCAAAAACTTTGTGATCAAGCCTTCGCATGGCGGCGGCGGCGAAGGCGTCATCTTGGGCGCAAATTCTGTGGATGAAATTTTGAAAGCGCGGCTGGAATTCCCCGAACAAAAATATTTGCTTCAAGCGCATATCACGCCGCAAACGCTGGCGGATAAACCAGCTTGGTTTCGCGTCTTCTATGCCAACCACGAAACTTACCCTTGTTGGTGGCATCCGCAAACTTACGTTTACAAAAATGTCACAGCGGAAGAAGAGTCTCAGTATCGCCTGAGCAGGCTAAGGGAAATCACGAAGCGCATCGCCGCAATTTGCAAATTAGATTGGTTCTCGACTGAGATCGCTCTAGCGGATGAATTTATCGTCGTGGATTATGTCAACGATGAAATTGATACGCGGATTCAATCGCGGGCGCAGGATGGCGCGCCGGACGACGTGATTGAAAATATCGCCAGGCAACTTGTGCAAATCGCCAAAGCAAGTTTATGAGCTTTGCAGTTCCGCCGCCGTCAACGTATTTTTCATTAACATCGCAATCGTCATCGGACCAACGCCGCCGGGGACGGGAGTGATCCACCCGGCCACTTCTTTGGCTTCATTGAAGTTGACATCGCCCACCAAGCGCTTGCCGCTTTTTTTAGTTGGGTCGGCGATGGTATTGATGCCCACGTCAATTACCGCCGCGCCGGGTTTGATCCAATCGCCGCTCACAAATTCGCTTTTACCAATCGCGGCAATCAAAATATCCGCCTGACGAATGATCGCCGCAAGGTCTTTCGTCCGCGAATGACAAACTGTGACGGTGGCGTTTTTTGAAAGCAACAACAGCGCGGCGGGCAAGCCCACAATATTTGAGCGCCCTAAAACCACCGCGTTCGCGCCTTCAATTTTCACGCCGGATTTTTCAAGCAGATAAATGCAACCGTACGGCGTGCAAGGCATAAACAAAGGCACGCGCCCTTTTTGCGCCAAACGCCCAATGTTCAACGGGGAAAATCCATCCACGTCTTTTTCAATGCTGATCAAAGATAAAACTCGCTCTTCGTCTAAATGCGCGGGCAAAGGCAATTGCACCAAAATGCCGTGAATTTCCGGGTCTGCGTCTAATTTTTTGACCAAGGCTTCCACCTGCTCTTGCGTGGCGTCTTCCGGCAAATGTTCGCTCACCGAGCCCATGCCCAATTCCATGCAGGCTTTGCTTTTGGAAGCGACATACGCGGCGGAATCTGGTCGGTTGCCAACTAGGAGAGTCGCTAAAGTGGGGATGCATTTTCCCGCTGAAACCCGCCGCCCCACTGCCAGCGCCACTTCCTCGCGGACTTGTTGCGCAATTCGTTTGCCGTCAATTAATTGAGCTGTCATTTTTATTCCTTCGCTTATGATAAGGTCTTGAAAAAATTATACTTTTGATCAATCTCATCCAGTAGTGACATTTTACAAAATTTTCCCTTGCATTATTCCGTTATTAATCGTCTGTAATTCAACTTGATCCACTTCGTTCCAACGCGGGGCTTTTGCAAAAGCGCTGACGCGCAAATAATTTTCAGACCAGCCTTCCATCTTCCAGCCGAGTTCGCCATATTCTGTCGTAGATTCCCATAGGGCTGAGACGGTTGCGCCGATAAAACTTTCGCGGTATTGACGCGCCGATTCTTCCAGCGCTTCTTGCAGGATGTGATTGCGCTTCTTTCTTAACTCGGGCTGGGTCTGCCCCTTCATCCTTGCCGCCGCTGTGCCGGGGCGCGGCGAATATGAAAAGACATGTCCGCCGGTGAAGCCGATCTCGGTGACAAATTCCAAAGTCTCGGCAAACTCCGCTTCGGTTTCGCCGGGGAAGCCCGCAATGAGATCGGTAGTGAGCGCCGCTTTTGGCATAATCTCACGCGCGGCGTTGACCAATTCACGAAATGAGGCGGTTGTGGTTTTGCGAAGCATCCGCTTGAGGGTTGAGTCACTGCCGGATTGCAGAGGCAAGTGTAAGTGTGGCATGAGGCGCTTGTCATTCCATAGCGCGAAAAATTCCGCGTCTAAATCCCACGGCTCAAGCGAAGATAATCTCAAACGTTGTACGTCGGTTTCCCGCAAAATCGCTTTGACCAAATCCCGCAGATGGCAATTGAACTCTTGCCCCCACGAACCGAGATGCACGCCGGTTAAAACAATTTCTTTTGAAGCGCCAGCCAGCGCGGCGTTAATCTCTATAATAACTTCCGCTAATGGGCGGCTCCGACTTTCGCCGCGCGCCACAGTGGTAATGCAAAATGTACATTTATTGTCACAACCATCTTGGGCTTTGATGAAGGCGCGCGTGCGGCGATGAAGCCCGGGGATCGGCGTGCGGTCTAGGAGTTCGAGATCAAACGCTTCAGGTTGCAAATTGAGGACGTTCGCAACTAATGAATCTTTGGCTGGATTGGTCACAACTTTTAAAACATTAGGCAGGGCGGCGGCTTCTTTGGGTTGGAGCGTCGTCCAACAGCCGGTGGGGATGATTTCCCCCACGCCCGCGCGCGCAATGTTGCGGATTTTACTGCGCGAATCGGAAGCCGCTTGCGTGGTGACGGCGCAGGTATTGACGACCGCCATTTCCGCCAAGTCCGCAGTGGCGACAACCTCATGCCCGGCGGCGCGGAATTGCCGCGCCATGTTTTCTATTTCCGCTTGGTTCAGCCTGCAACCAATAGTATCGAGAAAAATCTTCATCGCGGATCGCTATTAGGGTTGTAATACTACAAAATTATCAAAGACCACGTCCACGCCCGGCGTAGAAAATGTGCCAGCCAATAAACCCACGTCGCCTTGCTTCAAAGTTGCATCCTGCGCCTGCGCCACTTGAATGCCGTTCACAAAAAACGTCAGCGTATTGCCGATGCAATCGGCGCGTAAATGATTGACCGCCAAGCCGGTGTGAATATTTGTGGAGGGTTGCATTTCACTCTGCCCGAGCAAAACGCCCAAGCCGCCGGTGTAAATGCCAATGCCGTAATAGCCATCGCTGGAGAGTAAAAAGAAATAATAATCCGTTCCATTAAACCGGCAAATCAAACCGATGCGGTTTTCGTCGGGTCCGGCAAGTTTTCCCGAATCAACTTCAATGCGCACGTCTGAAAGATTCAATCTCGGCGTGGACCAAAAATTCGTCTTCAAGGAATTGACCAACATCCGATATCCGCCGCCGTCATAATCCATGATGCCTTCGGCGGCTTGCAAACGATCCCAGCCAGTGGTGGGTTTGGAAAAATCATCTTGAAACAAGACACTGCCAGAGGGCGAAGCGGCGGGGGCGGGGGCGGCAGGTTGCCAAACGCAAGCGAATGAAACCAATGTGAAGATCAGCGCGCTAGATATAAAACGATTCATAACGTGATTTTATCACGGGCGTTTAGGGAAAATATCGTTCCAGCAACTGTTTCGCGCGCGCGCCATCCGCGCCGTTAGGATTGGCATCACGCACATAAGTCAGCGCGTTGAATGCCGCAGGCATATTCCCCTGCGTTAAATAATTGAGCGCCAAATGCAGATATGCGGAATAAAGTTTCGGGTCCAGTTTGACGGCGGATAATAACGTCTCTTCAGCGCTGGCATAACGCCCCGAAGAAAAATAAACAAAGCCTAAAGTATCTAAAACCAAAGGATCGTTGGGCGCAAGTTCCGCCGCCTTTTGCGCGGCGGGCAAACCCAATTCTTCCAACGCAGTTCCATTCTCCGCGCAGAGGAGCGCCAGCAAACGCCAATACGTCGGCTCGTTTGGCGCTAACTCTGTGGCGCGTTTGTAAAAGCCAAGCGCCGCCGCCAGATCGCCGCGTTTCAAGTTGGCGTCGCCAACGGCGGCTTGCCAAGCCGGGTTCTCCGGCTCCAACTTTGCGGCTAAAGCGTATTCCGCCAACATTTGATCGTATTTCTGCAAGCGACTCCAATACAAGCCGCGCAAAGCGTGAATCATTGCGGATTGCGGATCGAGAATCGCGGCGCGTTCAAGCGCCTCGCCCCCATCTCCGCCGAGTTGTTGTTCGGCTTCGCCCAGCCAAGCCCACGCCTCAGCGCTTTCAGCGTTAAGTTGCAGAGCCTGCGCAAACGCGGCGTGCGCCAATTCCCATTCTTGAGTTAAGCCCAACGCCCTGCCAAGCGTGACCATTCTTTGAGCTTGATCCGTCTGCGTGGAAGCGACGTTCAAGGCTGTGGTCAATGTTTGGGTAACTGAGTCAAGTTGCGGGTCGAGCTTGGCGGCGCGGGCTAATTCCGCAAAGGCTTCGTCTGAATCCAGCAAAGTCAACAAAAGCCCAAGCCGATAATGAGCATAAATATTCTGTTCGTCAAAGCGAATTTGATTTTGCAAAGCCGCTTTTTCTTCAGCCCAATTTTTTTGCGCGCGATAAACTGCCGCTTGCCCGGCATAAAGCGCGGCGGAATTAGGGAATTTCTGCAAACCGTTTTGGTAAGCGGTCAATGCCGCCGGAAAATCCTGTGTTTGAACATAAACCAAAGCCAAAGTTCCCCAGCCGCGTTCGGAAAGTTGCGCGGCTTGATTCAAATTGACAAGCGCTTCAGGATAATTACCCGCCAGGGCTTGCGCGATGCCCGCTTGCTCGTACAGCGCCGTGCGCCACGGGAAGAAGCGCGCGGCTTGCAAATAAGCGCTTGCGGCGGCTGAATAATCCCGCGCCTGTAGCGCCTGCTCCGCCTGATTGATTTGTTTTTGTCCCTGCCAGAAAATAACGCTTCCTAAAATCAATAAACTTAAAACCGCAACCGCAAAAATGACCGTCTTTTTGTTATACATTTCATTATTATAGCGGGCTGTTCAATATTTTTGAACTAGAAGTATAATCAGCGCGTAATGGATATTTTCTCCAACTCCATCCTTGAAAAATTCGCCAGCTCAGATATGAGCTTCAACTACTATTTTGCGATCGCTTTTGTAGTGGCTGGCGCGTTCCTGCTGGTTTTCAATCAGTGGCGCGTGAGCGAGTTTCCGCAAGCGAAACGCGCTATGACGGGGCTGGCGATTCTGCTGGCGGCGCAATTTTTCATGTTCATCGTCAGCTTTTTTGGCTGGCAGGATAGCGTATTAAACTCCCGCGCCATTTTGCCGCCATTAGATCGCGCTTTTATTATTTTTGGCATTATCTGGATCACCTGGCTGTATGCCTTTCCTGAACCGAGCAAAATTTCGGACGCAGTGGCGACTTTATGCAGTTTGCTATTGATCGTCGCTTTGGGAGCCAGCTTGGTTTTGTGGCAGGCGCAGATTGATACCGCCAGTTACGGAATCACCTATAACGAAACGGACGCGGATTTCGCTTGGCAAATCGCTTCGTTGACGCTCGCGTTGATCGGGATTGCGATCATCTTCTTCCGCAAGCCTAACGGCATGTGGTACGGAATCGTCTTATTGGGGCTGGGCGCGCTCGGTCACATTGGTCAATTGGTCTTCCCGATCGTGGGCGAATATTCAGGCGCGGCGCGTTTGGCTTATATGGCGGCTTTTCCATTGCTTTATACTCTGCCGTTACGGTTTTCAAGGACGGTCTCCGTCAAGCCGACGGACAACGCCGTTTTTTCCGCCAGTGCAAACAAATCCGCGGATCACGCCAACCATTCTGAGCGCCGCCGTTACAGCACGGATCCAAAAACTTTTCACGCTATGCTGGCTTTGGCGGCGGAATCTACGCCTGCAAAAGTGAGCCAAGCAGTTACGCGCGCCATCGCGCAAACTCTGCTCTCCGATCTATGTTTTCTCATTTACTTAACCGATAACAACAATCAAATGGTGATTGCGGGCGGCTATGACTTAATTCGAGAAGACATCATGGAAGGCGGCTCGCTGAACAAAAACGCCGTGCCTATGCTCGCCAATTCCATTCAACGCGGACGCCCTTTGCGTATGCCCGCCAGTAGCACTTCCGCGGACGTGAAAGGCTTAAGCGATATTCTGGGGCTCACCAATCCCGGGCATTTGCTCAATGTGCCGATCTTAACGCCGGATAAAGAAGCGCTCGGCAGTATCCTGTTGCTTTCGCCCTATTCTGACCGCATCTGGACGGCTGAAGATCAAGCCTTCTTAGCCAACATTGCCGCTTCGCTCGTGCCGGTGATTCGCCGCAGTCAAAAATTGAGCAAGATGGAAATTCAAAGCGATCAGGCGCGCATCCGAATTGGCGAGTTGGAAGGCAAAGTGGAAGGGCTGACCAAACAGTTGGAGACGGCGCAAGCAGAAGCCGGAAAAACCAAAACTGTTGAGTACGCTTCTCTGCTGACGGCGCAAGAAGAATCGCAACGCATCATTGAACAGCTTCAAATCGAAAACGCGGAACTCCGCGTTAGCAAAAGCTCTTCCAATGGCAAATCCGGCTCTGCGCAAAGCGAACAAGACCTCAAAGCCACGTTGCAAGAATTGGCGCATTTACAAAATGATTTAGCCGAAGCGAACATGAAAGTCCACGAGTTAGAAAAAGGTCACGCGACGACTAAAAGCACAGAACAAGCCGAGATCATCGCTTCCATTTCGCAAGAATTGCGCCAGCCGCTTTCTTCGGTAATTGGCTACACCGATTTGCTCCTCGGCGAATCGGTTGGGATTTTAGGCGCGTTACAAAGAAAATTTGTCGAACGCATCAAATCTTCCACGGAGCGCATTCACAACCTAATTGACGATCTCATTCACATTTCCACTTTAGAGACCGAGCTAAACGATCTCAAACTTGAAGCGGTAGATTTAAACATGGTGATTGACAACGTCATGTCTTATACCAGCAGTCAGGTGCGCGAGAAGAACATATCCATGCACTTGGATTTACCCAAGCAATTGGCCCCCATCCAAGCCGACCGCGAAGCCTTACAACAAATTCTGATTCATCTTTTGCAAAATGCCGGGGCGGCGACTCCGCTCGAAGGCACGATTCGGCTCAAGGTCCAGACCCGCACCGAAGACGGTTTAGATTTCATCCTCCTGCAAGTGACCGATTCTGGCGTGGGCATCCCGCCTGAAGATTTGTCGCGCGTATTCACACGCTTATTCCGCGCCGATAATGTTTTAATTCAAGGCGTGGGCGATACCGGCATTGGGCTCTCCATCGCCAAGAGTTTGACCGAAGCGCATCACGGGCGCATTTGGGTAGAAAGCGAAACCGGCGTTGGCTCAACCTTTAGCGTGCTTCTGCCCATCGCCGGGGAAACGCTGGTTGAAAAGAAAAAAGGCAGAAATTAATGCGGGGTTTGCGCGATTTAGGCAGTGCGCTTTTAGTCGCTTTGGTTTCCATCGGTTTAGTCATTGGGGCGCTTTCAATTTCAACCGTGGAATTTGCGCCCGCCGCCACCGCCACGCCCACCAGCGTGGAACTTCCCTCGCCAGAGCCGCTCACCGCCACGCCAACTGCGCTCCCCACCGCCACTTTAGATCTTGCCCAAGCTTCGCCCACTTCCAGTTTAATCCCCACTGAAACCGTCACCTCCACCCCGCCGCCTAATTGCCAAATCCCAGCCGGCTGGATTCAAGTAACCGTGCAAGTAGGCGAGACGCTGGATACGCTCGCGGCAAGATATCGCGCTACGCCCGCCCAACTCCAAGCTGGAAATTGCTTGCCCACTTCCAATTTAATCTCAGGGACAATTATTTACGTTCCCCCAGTTGCGCCCAACACCGCTGTCGTTTGCGTGCCGGGCAAAGCCGGTTGGAATAAAACTTACGTCGTCAAAGCCGGGGATAATCTCTATCGCATTGGCTATGATTATTACGTCACTTTGGAAGAAATGCGCAAAGTCAATTGCCGCATTGGCGATATTATTTACGCCGGAGAAGTTTTATACGTGCCCAACGTCGCGCCGCGCACGCCGATCCCTTCAGCTTCGCCGGTTTTCGTCGTCACTGAAACCCAAATCCCAACGCAACCGCTCACGCTTACGCCCTTGCCCTTCACTGCCACGATCATGCCCATCTCCACTTTACCGCTCACCAGCACTATCATCCCCACCGATACGCTTCAACCTTAATCGGCATGAAATTATTTTCGCGTATTATTTGCATAGTCTTGTTGACTGGGATTCTGGTTGCCTGCGGCGCGCCGCAAACTTCAGCCGGCGATGTATCTGCGCCTTTTATTTTGATCACTTCCGCGCCCAACCCTTCCCCCACGCCTACGCCGTTTCAACCGCTCAACGCCACGTTGACCCAGCCGGCTTTATTCGTCGCTTCCGAGCATACCGCCACGCCGCAACAGATTCTGCCAACTGAAACGCCCTCGCCCACTGCCACCGCTCCAGCCGAGGTTAGCCCCACTGCGGATTTTAATCAGCTCTTTCCAACTTCCGCGGCTCCGCCGGCTGAAGTTCCTTTGGTCAACCCAACCATCCAACCTTTATTAACCACAGACGACACCATCAACTTTCTCTTAATCGGTTCAGACAAACGCCCGGGTTCGTCTTATCGTACTGACACTTTAGTGATCGCCATTGTTTGGCCCACCGCCGGACAAGTCTCTTTGATTTCCATCCCGCGCGATCTGTGGATTTACATCCCGACAGTTGGAATGCAACGCATCAACACCGCCTATCAAAGCGGAGAAATAACCGGCTATCTTGGCGGCGGTCCCGGCATTTTGAAAGATACGATTTCCTACAACTTAGGCATTCGCATTGATCATACTGCCATGGTCGAGTTTGACGGTTTTCGGCGGATCGTGGATACGCTCGGCGGGATAGATTTGCCAGTCGCTTGCGCTTATACCGATTGGCGTCTGATTGACCCAACCTACGATCCTGAAAATGAAAACAACTGGTGGCTCTATACGGTCGGTCCCGGGCAAATTCACATGGACGGCGATCTAGCGCTATGGTATGCGCGTTCGCGTTCCAAATCCAACGATTTTGATCGCGGGCGCCGCCAGCAGGAAGTTCTGCGGGCAATCTTCAGCAAAGCTTTGCAAAGCAATACCTTCGGGAAAATCCCGCAACTTTATAATGATTTTTCCAGCACGATCCTCACCGATTTAGGGTTGGGAGATTTACTCAGCCTGGCGCCTTATGCCGCAAACTTCACCAATGCCAATATCCGCGGGTATTACATCCGCCCGCCTTACGTCTCGGCTTGGACGACGCCGGGCGGCGCGGCTGTGCTTTTGCCCAACGATGAAGCGTTGAAGCAAATGCTCATCGAAGCGACGACCCTCTCACAGAGCGCAGTGGAGCGCAAAGCCATCAAAATCGAAGTTCAAAACGGCACTAACATCGCCAGTCTGGATAGCCTCACAGCCGCCCGTCTCAATTACGCGGGCTATCAAACTTCAACTTCGGCGGCGGATCGCTACGATTACAGCAATTCTGTGTTGGTGGATTTTACGCCTGCGCAAGATTCCGCCCAACAACAAGCGATCGTCGCAAACCTCGGCTTGTATCAAGCCAATATCCTTTCTCTACCCGACGCAAACAGCCCGGTTCAATATCGCCTGATTCTTGGCTACGATTATCAGCCGTGTTTTCAACCGCAAGACCTTTCTCATTAGAACGCAATCAACTACCTTGGAAGAATAGACGCGGCAAATTTCAGCCGCTGTTGTTCTAGGCATCATCTTGTTTGGGCTTAGCCCACTAGTTGACAATCCCTTCAGTTTTCGCTAAACTATACGAAAAGACTACACGCTATAATTAAGCAAGGATGCGTCATGCCAAAAAGCACGGAATTAACTCAAGTCACTTCAAAAACTTTACTGCCCGCCGCCATCCATGGCTGGGAGATTTATCTGAAGGATCAAGGGCGTTCGCCCAACACGATCAAAGCCTTCCTCTCAGATGTGCGCCTGCTGACGCAGTATGCGCCGCCAGACCGCTCCATCGGCGCCGTAACCACTGATGAATTAAATAATTTTTTTGAGTGGATGGAAAAAGAACGCGCAGTTGCCTGTAGCCCCAAAACGCTCTCGCGCAGAATTACTTCTGTCAAATCTTTTTTCCGCTGGCTTCATCAATACGGCGTAATCGTCCCCGACCCTGCCGAAAAAGTTTTGCAACGCTCGGCAATCAGTCCGCTTCCGCAAGTATTGACGGATAGCGAATACGAAGCCGCGCTCCTCGCCGCCGACCGTCACCGCCGCGAAACCAAACCAGACGCGCGGGCGTACACGCTTTTATATCTCTTATTGACCACTGGGATTAAAAAAAGCGAATGTCTTGGCATTCATATTAACCACATAGATTTAAACGCCAAAGACGGTCCTCAGCTTTTTGTACGCTACGCCAGCCCAGCCAACCGCTACAAAGAACGTAAAATAATCTTAGCGGAAGATTGGCTCGCCGCTTATAACGAATATCTGGCGCAATACCAGCCGCTCGACCAACTCTTTCCCTGGTCGCCGCGCCGTTTAGAATATTTACTTGAAGATATTGGCGAAGAAGCCGGTTTGAGCAAACATCTTTCTTTTGATATGTGCCGCTGGACTTGCGCCTTGCGCGATTACCAAGCCGGTATCGAAGCCGATAGAATTCGTCAGAAACTTGGCGTTTCAAAAATTCAATGGCGCGAGTTATTCATCAAAATCCGGCAGTTAAATGGAGAAATCAAAGAGTAATAAAAAGCCGCGGCTTTAACTACTCAAGTTTTTCGGGGGGTTTGGAAATTGAAAAATAAAATATTTGATTGGTCGCTTCAGTCAGCCGGCAAAAGTGCGCAGGGCGATAGCCTGGAACCCAAACAATGGTATCTCCCGCCGTAAGCAGGGGCCAATGCGCGCGCGCGCGTTGCGGTATTTTTTCATTGACCATAAAATCGGATAATTTCTGGGCATGACCATCCATACCGAGCGGTTCAAATTGATCGCCCGCACGCCGCGTGCGGAGCATTAAAGGCTCGCTCAGTTTCTCCGCATCCAACCAGACCTGAAACTGATCTTTGTTCTCTTGAGCTTGTTCCTGCGCCAAAGCCGGGAGATGCCATCTTTCGGCATTGAACTTCCAGCCTGCCGCTAACTCCAACTGTCCGGGTAAATTTACCTGATAAGGAGTATCCGCAAGAATTTGGGGCCACAGGTTGAAAGCTAATTTCGCCTCTGGCGTGCAAATATACACTCTCTGCATTTCAAGGAACATATATAAACCGCCCTTTAGATTGACGCGCGTGGACGCGGCTTGATTATGAATTAAGTCAACGCCGCGTTGGAGGATCGCAAAAGATACGTCTATGCCCGGGCGGAGGTGAAGCATGGCGCGTTTGAGCAGGTTGCGTTGGAGGCCGAGCGAGCCGTGCGCGAGCCGTTCCAAATCAAAAATAATTTCGCGCTCCCCCATTTCCAGCAGACAATGCTCCCAAGCGAATTGCAGGGTTTCATTCAAAAAGTCGTGATCGGTCTTTAGAGATTGAGACATCCGTTGAACGGCTTCTCTAAATTTTGGGTTGTAGCTCTCTAAAGTTGGGAGCAACAAATGACGGATTCTATTTCTTTGAAAATTCAATGAGTCGTTGCTCGCGTCGTACTGCGGGCGCATTCCATTCGCTGAGCAAAAGACGACCGTCTCTTCGCGCCAATAATTCAACAACGGACGCACAATCGGAATTTCAGAATCAAAGGTCTCAATGATGGTGCGATGCGTCATGCCTTTTAAACCAGCCAGCCCGCTCCCGCGCAAAAAATGCATTAGGACAGTTTCAACTTGATCGTCCGCAGTGTGACCGACTGCCACCGCTTGAGCGTTGCGTTCACGCGCCAGATTGAACAAAAAACGATAACGTAAATTTCTGGCGGCTTCCTCAATGGAAAGTTTTTCTTCTTCGGCATAGGCGCGAACGTCCATCCCGTCAATCACCGAGCCAAGCATCAAGCGCGTCGCCGTTTTGCCAACCGCTAGAGCGTCGCGCGCGGCATCTGGACGAAGCTGATGATTGAAATGCGCGACAATAAGCTGATAGCCCGCCTGACGTAATGCCTCCATCAGACACAGGCTATCCGGCCCGCCAGAAACGCCCACTACAATCGGGCGGTCTTTGACGAGCCTGCATTCGTCGCTCAAAACAGCTTCAAAATTTTCAAGCATGGATCAATTAGATTTGATACAACTCGACCAGCGTTCCGCCGGTGGCTTCAGGATGAATGAACGCATATTGCTTGCCGTCCGCCGCAAGGCGCGGCTCTTCATTAATAAGCCGAATATTCTTTTGTTTAAGCTGGGCTAACATGCCGGCAATATCGTCCACTTCAAGGCAGATGTGGTGCATCCCGGGACCGCGCTTGGCTAAATATTTGGCAATGCCCGAATCGGCGCTCGTGGGCAGGACCAATTCAATTTCCGCACCTTGGATCGGTAAAAAAGCGACTTGCGATTTTTCAGCGGGCACGTCGCGTAATTCATGCAGTTCAATTCCAAGCGCGTCGCGCCAAAAGGCGAGCGATTTTTCCATATCATCCACAACTACGGCGACATGATGAATGGCTTTTATTTTCGGCATATTTCCTCTTGAATGATGAGATATTGAATTTTACTTCAAGACTTTCAATCTACAGTCTGAATTTATTGTGACTTACGCAGGTCAAAATCTTTTGCCGCGAATTACACGAATTATCACGAATTTTTTACCCAATTCGCGTGAATTAGCGACATCGTGCCTGATAAGCTTGATCTCAGAGCTTTGCGTAAGTCCCGTTTATAAAAAATAGCGTCTTAAAACAAAATGCGACAACTTTGAATATCTGCAAAATCAGCGACAAAGTCATCGCTTCAGGCTTAGAGGTTGACCAAATCGTGCATCCATTTTTTGGAGCGAAAGCGCCAAAAGCTGACAAAGGCTTTGGCGACTTCTTCCAACGCCACCGATAAATAGACATAATAGACTGGAAAATTAAACACAAACGCGCTGGTATAAGCGACGGGAACGCCGATCAGCCAGATTGAGCAGATTTCCATGATCAAGGCAAAGCGCGTATCTCCGCCGGCGCGCAATGCGCCAATGAAGGTTGCAAAGTTGAAAATGCGAATCCAGAGGACGCAAGCCATCATCAACATTAGCATTTGGACGTTATGAACGCCTGCGGGTGTAAGGTCGTACAAACTCGGAATCACTCTCCGCAGTGAAACAATAATCAAGCCAACCAGCCACGCAAACAGCACGCTGGCAATGATGACGCGGCGGACAGTTTCATAAGCGCCGGCTTTATCCCCAGCGCCAATCCGATTGCCGACCATCACGGCACAGGCATTGCCCAAACCCATAAAGACCACAAAGCCCAACTCCTCCATCGTGGCGTTGACTCCGATAGCGGCGATAGCGTCCGTGCTGATGTGCGCGTAAATGCCGTTATAGGTGGCGATGCCAACCGACCAAAATAATTCATTAGCCAGCGCAGGTAAAGCGGTTTTCAACACGCGCAAGAAAAAGGCTGGGTCAAATTTGAAAAAATTGAGCGGGTTGACGGAGAGCGGAGTTTTTTGAGCGTAGACAAAGCCGAGGATCAGAATCAGTTCCAAGGTCCAGCCGGAGGCGGTGGCAATTGCGGCGCCGCGCACGCCTAAGGCAGGCAAGCCGAAGTGACCGAAGATCAAAATCCAGCCAAAGCAAGTTTTAAAAGCTAAGGCGCAGGCAGTTGCGATCACCGTCATCTTAATCACTTGCACACTGCGTAAAATCGTAATATAGGAAGTGGCAATGGCGATGGGGATGTAAGAAAAACCGACAATTTGCAGGTAGCTCACGCCAATGCGAATCACTTCTTGATCGTTCGTAAAGAGGCTCAGGACTTTATGCGGGAAAAAGAGTGCGGCGCACGTAAACACGGCGGCGATGACTGAAGAAGAGAGCAGGCTCATGCCGAATACTTTTTGGATGGAATCAGTTTCGCGTTTGCCCCAAAATTGGGCGGTGAAAATAGCCATGCCGCTGGTGATGCCGAAGAGCAAGAGGATCAGCACAAAAAAAACTTGATTGGAAAGCCCTAGCGCGGCGATGGAAGCTTCGCCTAACTGCCCGACCATGATCACATCCAGCATGTTGAGCGAGGCGTTAATTAATTGTTGAAGCGAGATAGGAAGCGCGATGGTCAGCAATTCGCGGATGAAGGCGCGATCTCTAAAAAATTTGAACATATATTTAATCCAGTGTGAACAATGGACTTCATCCGCAATCGAGAGGAACATCCCGAAAGCTTACGCAAGAAAATTGCAAATGGTAATGTCGGATAAAGTCTAAGCTAAAGCGCCCAACCGCCGCTAAATTAACTAAACTAACGGCGGCAATGCTGGGTTTGAAGAATAACCGCCGGTAGCGACGGCAAGTTATTCTTCTTCTGGCGCTTCGCGGACGATATAGAGCGGGCGCCCCTTGGCTTCGTCATATAGCCGCCCCATATACTCGCCTAAGACGCCCAACGAAATCAATTGCACGCCGCCTAGAAAAAGCACAGAAATCAAGGTGGTGGTTTGACCTTCAAAAAAATGCGAGCCAGCCAAACGTAAAATAGCAATGAGCGGAATGGCTAAAATTGAAACGCCAGCCAACGCAAAGCCAAAAAACGTGGCGACTTGTAAGGGAAAATACGAAAAGCTTGTAATGGCGTTCAAGGCGAGGCGCAACATTTTGCTAAAAGGATATTTGGTAACGCCAGCGACGCGCGCGGCGCGTTTATAGGCGACGCCAATTTGTTTGAACCCAACCCAAGCCGACATGCCGCGCGGAAAGCGGTGGCGCTCCTGCATCTGCTTTAACACGTTAACTACTTTGCGATCCATCAAACGGAAATCGCCGGTATCTACGGGAATTTTCACGTCGGTGATGCTGTAGATTAAGCGATAGAACATGGCGGCGGTGAATTTCTTGAACCAAGTTTCGCCTTCGCGTTCGCTCCGCACCGCATAGACGACTTCGTAGCCTTCTTTCCATTTTTTAGCTAGATCGAGAATCACTTCAGGCGGGTCTTGCAAGTCTGCGTCAATAATCACGGTCGCATCGCCGCGGGCATAATCCCACCCGGCGGTGATTGCCACTTGATGTCCGAAATTGCGGGCAAAGATGACCGGGCGCACGGTTTTATCCTGAGCGGCGAGTTCGCGGATTTTGTCCGTCGAGCCGTCGGTCGAGCCGTCGTCTACCAAAATCAATTCCCAAGGTTCGCCAGCAGAATCCATAACTTCTTTGACGCGGCGATATAGCTCAGGCAGGTTATCAATTTCATTGTAAATTGGAGCAATAATTGAGTAGGTAATTTTCATAGATTCTTTTCCGCCGGTTAAGTGAGAGCGTTTTTCTTCCTCGTCTTTTTTCTGATCTTTTCAGGAGGCGTAACAAATTGCTTTTCGCCGTCATCGGCAAACGGCGGCAAGCCTAAAATGCGGCGGCGCAGATATTCCATAATTACCATAACGGAAGCCAGCAAAGGCACGATCAGCAAAGCGCCCATAATCCCTTCCAACAAAGTGGCCGCCATGATAGCGATAAAAATCACGGCTTCGTTCATGTGTAAACTGCGTCCCATAATAATAGGGCGCACGAAGAAATTCTTGAGGTTGATCAAGATCAAGTAAACAATCAGCGTGAGACCAGCCATCAGCAACTTATTCAAGCCCGGGTCGGGAGAGAGGCGAATCCAAGTGGAGCCTTCCAACAAGGCTACGCCTACCGCCAATGCCGCCGCCAAAAAGGGTCCTACATCTGGAACGAGGGTGAACAGCCCCGCTAGTACGCCCAACACCAAAGCGCCGGGGATGCCCAGAATAAGCCAGGCGATGGTAAAGACAATGCCAACGACAATCATCAAAACAATTTGTCCGCGCAGGTAGGCGATCCATACATTGCGTAAGCGTTTATATAATTCGCGGACGTCCTCGTGATAATCAGCAGGCGCGAGGTTGATCAGCCACTCGCGGATCTGGGGCCATTCGCTCATCAGCAAGTAGATGGTCACTAAAATTACCAAGAACCATAAGATATTAACGGAAGTCGCTTTCAACAAAGTGAGCACTTCCGCCGGCAAAGGCGTGAGAACCGAATCTTGTAAATGGGCAAGCGACTCGCCTAATTGCTCAAAGTGAAAAGCCATGCCGCCAATTTGAATTGGATATAAAAGTAAGTCGCGCAATTCTGTGGAGAGGTTGAGCAAATCTCTGACGACAATTTGAATTTCATTGAAAAAGATCGGCATCAATGTAGCGGGGATGCCCACCAAAAAAATCAGCGCGGAAAAGTAAACAATATTCACCGAAGCCGCGCGCGAAAGCTTTGTTCGATCCATCAACACAGCCACCGCCGGGCTGATGAGATACGCGACGAAAGCCGCAATGATAAACATCTTCATCGCTTCGTGCGCGTAAATTAAGAAGGCGACAATTCCAAGAAAAAGAAGAATCCCCACCGTATAACGAAAGGTCAAACTCCATTGATTATTTTTTGTTCTCATATCAGTTTTTTCACCGCATCTAAAGTTGGCTCAATAATTGGGGCGGACGGAACCGCCTGCAGAGCGGCGCGCACGTCTTTCAATCCGCTCCCCGTGTTTAACACCAGAATAGGCGTGCCGCTTCTCACTACGCCGGAGGCGACTCCTTTTACCAGACCGGCATAGGCTGTCGCCCCGGCAGGTTCGGCGAAAACGCCCGCCTTGCCGAGTTCTGCGAGCGCTTGCAGAATCTCTTCATCCGAAACGGTGATATATGTCCCGCCAGTCGCTTGTGCCGCGCGGACGGCGCGAACGCCGTCACGCGGGAAATCAACTGAAATGCTATCCGCCAGCGTGTGCGCCTTCACCGGCTGAAGCGTATCTGTATTTGCATGGAAGGCATTTGCAATTGCGGCGGAGCCTTCCGCTTGCACGCCGATAATACGCGGGAAGTTATCAATCCATCCGAGCGCTTTCAATTCTTTGAAGCCTTTATGAATTCCAGAGATGATATTGCCGTCGCCGACGGAGACAAAAATTGTCAGGGGAGGATGATTATCCAGCGGGCTATCCTGCTGATGCCAGTCC
>JADLCG010000120.1 GCA_020847355.1 Anaerolineales bacterium
CGTGGATGGGCGGCTCAGTCGGCATTCCCTTCACGCGACTCTCTATCGGCGTGGCGGCGCTGATCGTAGCCGGAGCAGGCTTCGGCTTATGGTGGCGGCGCAAAGCGCAATTCAAAGCGGAGTGGAATGCGAATCGCAAATTCTTTGTCCTGGTTGAAATTCTTTTCCTAACCTTCTTCCTGATTGATTTGCTGATTCGTTTGGGCAACTCTGATTTGTGGCATCCTTCTAAGGGCGGCGAAAGACCGATGGATTTTTCATACTTCAACGCCGTGCTGAAGAGTACTTCGTTCCCGCCGTATGACCCATGGTTTGCGGGCGGTTATATCAACTATTATTATTACGGTTTTGTGATCGCGGGCGCGCCAGTGAAACTGCTCGGCATTGTGCCTTCCATCGCGTATAACTTTATTTTGCCGACTTGGTTTGCAATGATCGCCATTGGCGCGTTTGCCATTGGGTTTAATTTACTGCAAGGTTTGAAGACCGAAGCGGACGAACCGGCTTGGTGGGGCATTCAACCTTCTGCGATTTTATCCGGCGTGGCTTCTTCGGTGATGATTATTTTGCTGGGGAATATGGGCGCGCTGAAAGTGATCTTTGATGCGTTGCAAAAAATTGCCGCGCCAAACGGCGCTTTATCCGCTGAGGATACGTTCTTGGAAAAATGGCGTTGGGCGTTGGAAGGGGCTGGCAAAATTATTTCAACCAGCGCGCAACATCTTTTCAATCCAGATGTGACTGCGTTGACTTTGCCGGTGGGCGTGGGCGAGTGGTTGTGGAATCCCAGCCGCTTAATGCCCGGCGGACCCGGCAATGAAATTATGGAGTTTCCGCTCTTCACGCTTTTATATAGCGATTTACACGCGCACATGCTCGTCATCCCGCTGACGTTGCTGATCATCGCGTGGGCGGTGGCGTTTATCAAATCTCATGCCGTTTTGCAAAAGAGCGAATGGCTCGCGGCGCTATTCATCGGCGCATTGTTCACGGGCGCATTAAAACCAACCAACACTTGGGACTTATACGCCTTCTTCCCCTTTGCGGCGCTGGCGGCGATTTATGCAATAAACCGCCATTATGAATGGCAGAAGCGCTTCAACCTGCCGGACTGGCTGGGGAGATTGGTCCTCTCGCTTGGGTTTGTTGCGGCGCTGTACGCTTTGGGCAAACTCATGTATTTGCCTTTTGATATTTGGTACGGTCAAGCTTACGGTAGCGTTTCGCATTGGACGGCTTCGCATACGCCGATGTCCACTTACTTGACGCATTGGGGCTTGTTCCTCTTTTTGATCACGGCTTGGCTGATCTGGGAAACGCGCGAATGGCTGGCGAACACGCCGCTTTCCAGCCTTAAATATTTAGCGCCTTATCGCCTGTTCATTGAAATTGGCATCGCGCTCTTCATCTCGCTTTTGGTATTCTTCGCTTACGAGAAAATTGTCATCACTTGGCTGGCGCTTCCGCTGGCAGTTTGGGCGGGCATCCTCATGCTCAAGCCGGATATGCCCGGCGTGAAACGCGGCGTGTTGTTGATGATCGGCACCGCGTTGGCGTTGACGATTGCCGTCGAAAATATTGCGCTGGTCGGCGATCTCGGACGCATGAATACCATCTTCAAAATTTACATGCAGGCTTGGATCTTATTCGCCGTGAGCGCGGGCGCGTGCTTTGCCTGGCTCTTGCCCGCTTTTATGCACTGGAAACCCACTTGGCGCGCAGTTTATCAGGTTGGTTTATATTTCCTCCTCTCCGGCACATTCCTTTTTACGCTCACCGCCGCCACCGATAAAATCACCGACCGCATCACGCCTTCCGCCCCGCACACGTTGGACAGCCTGACTTACATGCAATACACCGAACATTGGGACGGCAACACCATGCAATTGGTTCAGGATTATCGCGCCATTCGCTGGCTTCAAGATCATGTGTCCGGCTCGCCGGTGATCGTGGAAGCCAACTGTTCTGAATATCGCTGGTGTACGCGCATGACGATCTACACCGGTTTGCCCGGCGTAGTCGGCTGGAATTTTCATCAGCGCCAGCAACGCGCATATCTATCGCAAACCGTTCAAAACCGCGTGGATGAAATTGGCGCATTCTATAACGCTACCGACGCGCAAGCCGCATTACAATTTCTCGAAAAATATCAAGTCAAATATATTATCGTTGGGCAGTTGGAAAGAAATATTTACCCCGCGCTTGAAGGTCTGCCGGATGGACTCGCCAAGTTCCCGCAATATGACGGTCAATACTGGAAGACGGTCTATCACGATCAAGATACAACTATCTATGAGGTTTTACCATGATCTATCACATCACCTCGCGCGCGGAATGGGACGCGGCAAAATTACAAGGCGTTTATACTGCGCCTAGTTTGGAAACCGAAGGCTTCATCCATTGCTCCACACACGCGCAGGTCGCGCAAGTTGCCAACGCTTTTTATACGGGCAGAAATGATCTCGTGTTGCTAAAAATTGACGAAAGCCAACTCCAGCCGGAGCTTAAGTGGGAAGCGCCCGCCGGACCGCCCGCTGAAAATATTTCCGAGTCAGATTTATTTCCCCACGTCTTCGGCGCAATCAATTTGACGGCTATCGCCGCTGTGCTGGACTTTGAGCCTGATTCCACAACCGGAATATTTTCTCCCTCCAACCTAAGCCCTAATTCCTAATGACTTCTTTCATCTTTTGGTATCTCCTCGTTAGCGCCGTTGGCTGGCTCACTTTCCCGCTCGCCTTTCGCTTATTCCCCGCCTTGAAAGATCGCGGTTATACGTTTGCGCGAACTGCCGGGTTGTTGATTTGGGGTTATGCGTTTTGGCTCTTGGCTTCTTTGGGCGTCGCCCAAAATGATACGGGCGGAATTTTGCTGGGCTGTGCCGTTTTGCTGGGGCTAAGTTTTTGGTCTTTCAATCAACAGCGCGGCGAACTACTTGACTTTATAAAATCAAACCTGCGGCTTGTGCTCACAACTGAAATTTTATTCTTGGTCGCTTTTGCCTTTCTGGCTTTCATCCGCTCGGCAAACTCAGAATTATTCAGCACCGAAAAACCAATGGAATTGGCTTTCATCAGCGGCATTATGCGTTCGCCAACCTTTCCGCCGCGCGACCCGTGGCTTTCCGGTTATGCGATTTCATATTATTACTTTGGTTATGTCATCACCGCTATGCTCGCCAAGTTGACGAATGTCCCTTCCAGCATGGCGCACAATTTGATGACCGCCCTCATCTTCAGCCTGACGGCAATCGGCGCGTATGGAATTTTATATAACTTATTAGCGGATCGCAAATCATCAAGCGTCAATGCGCTGTTTGCGCCTTTGTTCCTTTTACTAGTTTCAAACTTTGGCGCATTGCTTGAAGTTTTATCGCGCTACGGATTCTTTTGGAAGAAGGACGCTACGGGTCAATTCACCAGCGCCTTTTGGACTTGGCTGGATGTTAAAGAATTGAACCTGCCGCCTGCCGAGCCGCTGGGCTGGGGCATTCAGCGGTATTTATGGTGGTGGCGTTCTTCGCGCATTATGCAAGATTACGATATGCTCCACAATCCGCAGGAAGTGATTGACGAATTCCCTTTTTTCTCGTTTCTGCTTGGCGATCTTCATCCGCACGTTTTGGCGCTTCCGTTCACGCTGTTGGCGATCTCGGTCGCGTTGAATATTTTCCTCGGCGGCTGGAAGGGCGAACTCAGAATCTTGGGCTTTTCAATCTACATGCAGTTGGAAGGCTTCGTTTTCTCCGCTTTGGCGTTGGGCGGGCTGGCGTTCCTCAACACTTGGGATATTCTGATCGGCGCAACCTTGATCGTCGCCGCTTATGTTTTTACGCAAGCGCAGGCACACGGCTGGAATTGGAAACGCCTCGAAGACTTACTGACGCTGGCTCTGCCGCTTGGGCTGGCTTCCATCTTTATGTATTTGCCTTTCTATTTGGGCTTCTCGTCTCAAGCCGGCGGGATTTTGCCCAGCATGATGTATCCCACGCGCGGCGCGCACTTATGGCTTATGTGGGGAACTTTACTCATCCCGATTTATTGCTTCTTGGCGTATAAAATCCGCGAGTCTGCTTCCGCGGGCGGATTGCTTGAAGCTGAGTTAAAACCAAATTGGAAACTCGCGCTCTGGCTTGGGCTTGGATTTACCCTTATCCTCTTCATATTTATGTGGCTGATTGGTTTGCTCGGCTATTATGTGCAAAAAGATTTTGTGATGGGCTGGCTGGCAAGTCAGAACATGGATATCGCTACGTTCTTCCGCGCAACTTCTTTAAGAAGATTGTCCTATATTGGCGGATTAATTACCATGTTGGCAGTTCTAATCCCCGCGCTGGCATTTTTGTTCTCAAAAGAATTTAATAATCAACTATCAACCGCCAACCACCAATCACCAACCACCAACCACCAATCACCAACCACCAACCACCAAACAATAACTTTCGTCTTTCTTTTGCTGGCAGTGGGCGCAGTTCTAATCATCGCTCCAGATTTTGTGTATCTAAAAGATCAATTTGGCTATCGCATCAACACAATTTTCAAATTTTATTATCAAGCGTGGCTCTTATGGAGTTTAGCCGCCGCTTTTGGCGTGGCGTATCTGCTTCAGAATCTAAACAACGCTGTTTGGGGCTGGGTTTATCGTATTGGTATTGCGCTGGTAATTTTTGCGGGCTTGCTTTACCCCGCGTTGAGTTTGCCTACTAAAACAAATAGCTTCAAACCTTATGGCGGTTTTACGCTGGATGACTTTGACCGCATTAAGCGAGAGAATCCAGACGAAGCCGCCGCAATTGAATTTCTGCGCGCCGCGCCAGATGGCGTTGTCGCCGAAGCGATTGGCGGCTCGTACGATCCATCCTATGCTCGCATCGCAACATATACGGGATTGCCCAATGTGCTTGGCTGGCCCGGTCACGAATCCCAGTGGCGCGGCGGAGCAGAACCGCAAGGCTCGCGTCAAGCGGACATCGCCGCTTTATATACTACGTCGGATTGGGATACCGCCAGCGCGATCCTTGCCAAATATCATATTCGCTATATTTACATTGGCGATACTGAAAGAAGATCTTTGCAAGTCAACGAGCGGAAATTTGTGACGCGCCTTAAGATTATTTTTCAACAAGGCAACGTGACGATTTACGAAGCGCCGTAACCAAACTGCCGAGGGATTTACCCCTCGGCAGTTTTTATTTCGAACGCGCCTGCCCTTGCCCAACCCAAGCCCGCGTTTGAGAGAAGCCAGCCCTCCAGAATTGATATAATCTACCCGCTTTGTTTTTTAGCTTGTGAAAATAAAAATGTCCCTCATTGATACGCTCAACCGCCCCCTACGCGACCTCCGCATCTCCGTCACCGACCGCTGTAACTTCCGTTGCGTTTACTGTATGCCCAAGGAAGTCTTCGGTTCGGATTATCAATTCTTGAATCGCGGGCAGATTCTCACTTTTGAAGAAATCGCTCGGCTGGCTGGAATTTTCGCCGCGCACGGCGTGCAGAAAATTAGATTGACCGGCGGCGAGCCATTGGTTCGCAAGGGTCTGCCCAATTTGATTAAAATGCTCGCCGCTATTCCGGACCTCGACCTGACTCTCACCACGAACGGCGCTTTGCTCGCCCAACAAGCCCAAGCCTTAAAAGACGCCGGGCTAAACCGCGTGACGGTTAGTTTGGATTCTTTAGATAATGAAATCTTCAAAGCCATGAACGATGTTGATTTTCCGGTTGAAAAAGTTATCGCCGGGATGGACGCCGCCGCTTCGGTTGGCTTAACGCCGCTCAAAGTGAATATGGTCGTGAAGCGCGGCTTGAATGAAACCAGCATTTTGCCAATGGCAAGATTTTTCCGCGAAAAAGGCTATACCTTGCGCTTCATCGAATACATGGACGTTGGTCACAGCAATGGCTGGCGCTTGGATGATGTGGTCTCGGCGAAAGAAATTATTCAGATCATCAATCGAGAAATGCCGCTTGAACCGCTCGATCCAAATTATCGGGGCGAAGTGGCTAAACGGTGGCGCTATCAAGATGGGGGCGGAGAGATCGGCGTGATCGCTTCAGTCACACAGGCGTTTTGCGGCGCGTGCACGCGCGTCCGATTATCCGCTGAAGGCTCTTTGTACACTTGTTTGTTCGGCGTTAAAGGACACGACTTCCGCGAGTTATTGCGTAACGGCGCAACCGACGCCGAGATTGCGGAAAGAATCGCCCAAGTTTGGAACAAACGCGCAGACCGTTATTCTGAATTGCGCTCTGAAAAAACCAGCGGATTACCTAAAGTCGAAATGTCGCATATTGGAGGATAACTTGTCGAACGCAGAAAACATCACAGCCATTCTTTTTGATTTAGATGGGACGTTACGTTTCAACCTCCCCACGCCCGGGGAGGTTTTTCTTGATTACGTCAAAAATTTGAATCTTCGCCCGATTTCCGATCAAGACTGCCAGCGCACAGAAAGATGGGAACTGCAATATTTTGCCAGTTCAAAAGAAATTCAAATAGATTACGCCCAATATAAAGCCGATAAAAAAGGTTTTTGGATTAACTTCACACGGCGCAGATTAATCGCGTTAGGCGTGGATGAAGCGCAAGCCGCGCAGGTTGCGCCGCGTACTGCGGAGTATATGGATCAGGCTTATAAGCCGCGCGTTTCAGTCCCCGACGATGTGTTTGATTTGTTGTCTTATCTAAACGAAGCCGGTTACACGCTTGGCGTAGTTTCCAATCGCGATCAGCCGTTCAAGGAAGAGTTACATCTGCTCAACCTTGCGCCTTATTTCAAATTTGCCTTGGCGGGCGGGGAAGTCAATTCATATAAGCCGGAGCCGTTGATTTTTCAGCGCGGCTTGGAAATGGCGGGCGCCATTGCGGCAGAGACGTTATACATCGGCGATAATTATTATGCCGATACGCTGGGCGCGCTTCGCGCCGGACTACGCGCCATCCTCTACGACCCAAGCGGACTCTTCCCTGAAGCCGCGGAAGGTTGCCCGGTGATTCAAAATTATTCCCAACTTTATTCGCTTTTGGGATAGACCTCTTGCACAAGTTTGTGTAGGGCGGGTTTTCAATCAAAAGAGGTCAGCGTAAGCTGACCTCTTTTGATTGCTAAACTTCCAAATTCCAATGTGCATACTTTGGATGATCGGCGTGCGCCACGCGGTCAAACAACTCGCGGAGTTGCGTGGTGATCGCGCCCATTTGCCCGCTCCCAACCGGACGGTGATCTACCTTTGTCACCGCCACCACTTGCGCGGCAGTGCCGGTCATAAATAATTCTTCAGCGATAAAAACTTCCGTGCGGTCAATGGAGCGTTCGAGAACTTCCAAGCCCAATTCGTTTTTTGCCAATTCAATGATCGAGCGGCGCGTAATGCCTTCCAGAATGTTATCCGTCACCGGCGGCGTGATCAATACGCCGTCGCGCACCATGAAGATGTTCATCGCCGAGCCTTCGGAAACATGCCCGTGACTATCCAGCGCCAGCGCTTCGTCAAAACCAGCGCGGTTGGCGTCCGTCTTAATCAAAGCGGAGTTGGCATAAGCGCCGGCTACTTTTCCGCGCGCCGGAATTACGTTATCGTCAATGCGCTTCCATGAAGAAAAAGTCACATGCGCATTGGTATCGTTGCTCACGTATTTTCCAAACGGCATGACGAACATACAAAAATCGTCTTTCAAGTTGTGCAGGCGCACGCCAATGCCCATATCCGCTTTGTAAATTACGGGGCGGAGATAGACGTCTTCTTTCCAAGCGTCTGTTCGTAAAAGATTTAATGTTAGTTCAATTAAGCTCTCTTCAGTATAAGGAATTTCCATCGCCATCATCCGCGCCGAATTGAGTAAACGCCGATAATGCTCAAAAGGGCGAAAGACGAATAGCTTTTGCTTTGCTTCGTTCCAGTAGCCGCGCATTCCGCTGAACACGGAAGTTCCATACATAAATGCGTGCGTGGCGATGTTGACTTTCGCCTCGCTCCACGGAACAATTTTCCCCTCAAAGAACGCATGCGTTGAAAGATCCACCAGACCTCCGAAAAATATTTTTTAAGATTATAACGCCGTTTCAAACGAAGCGCGGATTTAGCTAAGGCTATCGCATTTGGGTTTTTATCCGCTAATCTGCGCCAATCTACGCGATTTTTTTAGAAAGATTAGCGTGAATTCGTGAAGATTGGCGGATTCTGAAACTAAATCACCAAAGGTTGGGCTTCAAGATTTTCAAATGCGATTA
>JADLCG010000121.1 GCA_020847355.1 Anaerolineales bacterium
AATACGGCAAACAGCCCGTCCATTGCGCGCACTGCGGCAGTGATAATGTCCGTCGCCGCATGACGAAAGTCCGCATTGCCAAATCTAACGATAGCCGCATGGAATCAATGACCGCTGGCATCAATAACTTAGAAGCCCTAGAAAAAGACCCGCAGGCTTTAGGTCAAATGATGCGCAAAATGGGCAGTGAAATGGGCGAAGATTTGCCCCCCGAATTTGACGATGTAGTAGATCGGCTTGAGGCAGGTCAAAGCCCGGAAGAGATCGAATCCGCTTTGCCGGATTTAGGGCATGGGGATGAGTGACACAAAAGACAGCAGGTATAATTGACTTCTATCAAGAAAAATTGGCATCATATTTCTATATATCTTAAGGAAATAAAACAGGGAAGAATAATGAGAATAAAAACCGTACCATTTTCTCAAAGACTTTTAGAAGTAATTTCTGAGCCAAATTTTATTAAATACTACAATATCTTAAGTGAACCAAATTTTTTTACCATTGTAGGTAGAACACATTATGAAAGATGGCATTCTAGTTTTTATGGCTGGCTTTTAGATGTAAATGGTTCACATCTACTACGAGATTATGTACTTACAAGATTTCTATTATTAACTTTCAATGAAAATTGTTTAAAGTCGTCTGACCATAATAGCAATTCCTTGTCAAAAATTATTCCCACAATTGAATTTGAAAATATTGAAGTAACCCCAAATGAAAATTTTTCGTCTGAAGTAAGCGTTAAGGATTTAGGTAGATTTGATATTTTTCTTACTGCTGAGTATAGAGACAGTTCAGGGGTATTAGGGCGATTAAATATTATCTTTGAATTAAAAATTGATGGCAACATCAATGCAAGTCAATCTAAGAAATATGCAGATTGGCTTTATCAAAACCATCGCAATGAAACAAATCTTCTTATTTATATATTGCCAAAGCTCTTATCAGATTCAAAATCAACAGTAGGCGATTCTAGATGGTATTGTATGGACTACCAACTAATAAATGACAAAATTCTTTTACCTATCTTAGAGCATCCTAATTTAAATCATAAAACTCAACCTTTTATTATTCAA
This sequence comes from Anaerolineales bacterium, assembly GCA_020847355.1. Classification (GTDB taxonomy): domain Bacteria; phylum Chloroflexota; class Anaerolineae; order Anaerolineales; family Villigracilaceae; genus Villigracilis. The sequence goes on from JADLCG010000121.1 coordinate 1,077, forward strand.
TATATCAAAAACCTGAAAATCAGATACAGAGGAGTAAAAATGGCTATAACCAATGAAGAAAAAAAACTTGCTATAGAGCTATATGAAAAATATAGTGATGTATTTGATTCAATTTTTGATGCACTTCAAGAAGCAAATGTCCTTGAATATAGTACCTCAGATATTCCCTTAAAAGGCAGAAAGACTGGCAAGATAGCTGTTAAGATTGATGGGAAAATTTTTGAGGGTGACACGGTTAGGACTTTATTTAAAAATATCCTACCATATTTAGTTGATAAAGGATTATTTGAGAAGGTTCCATTACCATGGGGTTTTGGGCATTCAAGATATATTATTAGTAATGAGGAAGAGCCAACACATCCAAATGGAAGAAGTTTCTTTTACCCAGAAGCATATAAAGGATACACAATTGAGACCCACTTTGCAAGAGAAAGAGCATTAGTAGTACTTGACTCTCTATGTAAAAAACTAGAAATTGAATACGAACCTGTTGACATTTAGACACAAGCTTAAGACAGGAGGATAAAGTGAAAAAGAAAAAAGAGGATGATAGAGTTGTTTATAGTCTTTGTGTTTCAGATATTCGATATGTGGCTAGTGAAATACTTAATCGTAAACTAACACTTAAGGAATTGAAGTTAATTCAGGATAAAGTTGGAGATTATATTTCTTGGTACGATGCAATTGAATTAGCAATTGAAGCTAAAATTGCTAGTGGGGAAATTCGTAATAATGAAGATGAATAATTATTAGGTTATCTAATACTTAACCACAAAAAGGACTCCAAGTTTTCACTTGGAGTCCTTTTTACTGCTTGTTACTCTCTATTCTCTTCCCTCGCCGAAATCCGATTTGCTCTGCCGATTAAAAACATGGCAGGCAAAAGCAAAATTCCAGAAGCGGCGATGGCGGCAACGACCGAGAAAAATTTTGCCACCGCGCCAACAGCAGGACCGCCAGCCATTTGACCAAACGCATCCGCTTGACCCGTCATTGAATGAACGGTAGCGCGAACTTTAGAATCCAATTTTTGATTCACCCAAGCCGTTGTTAGCGGGTTACGCACATCGCGCAACATATCAATGACGAGGTACAAAACCAAGGTCAACAGAAGAAGCGGCGAGATCGCAAAACCGATCATCGCAACGGCGATGATACCCGTCACGACTAACATAGCTCGTCCAATTGCCAATGGACTTCCCGCGTCCACTCTTTTCTCTACGAAGCGCACGGCAAAGATCGTCAATACCGAACCAATGATACGCAGAGTCGCAAAGAACGTAATTTGATTATTCCCAAAGATAACGGGAATTTCAAAGGTATCCAGCAAATGCTTTACCCACAAGCGGTCAAAGCCCTCGCTGTATAAGCCGTAGAATAAACCCACGCCAAGAATGGTCATCAAGTGCGGGCGCGAACGAACGACTTTTAACCCTTCGTTAAAGGTGTGCCACATGTGTTGCCAAGTGTTACGATCTTCTTGTGGCGTGGGCTGAAAACCCGTCTCGGGCATGATGAAAATCAAAGTCACGCCGATACCCAGCACGCCGATTGCGCCAAGTACGATGGGCAAGGCGATATTTGTTCCGCCAATCAGCGCGGCAAGCCCCATACCAATCAAAGAAGCGACCAAGCCAACTTGTGTGGCGCGCATAAATAATTTATTGGCAGGTTCTTCGCCAATTTCGTCCGTGATCCACGCTTGCGACGCGCCGCTGGTAAAAGTGTAACCCAGCCCCCAAATCACCTGCGCTAATAAAATCGGCAGGAACGCAGGAAACAGCCCTTCTACCAAAAAGCCAACGCCCATGAACAAATATCCAATGATGATGGAAACGCGGCGCGAATAGACATCTGCAACCACGCCCGTCGGCGCTTCAAAAATAAACGCCGAAATTTCTAGCGTAGTGCCAACTAAAACAAGTTGCAAGGGCGTCAGCCCAGCCACTGTGACTTCGTACAAAGAGACGCTCACAAACATCATCGAAAAGAAAGCCGACGCCGTGAACTCAATAAACAAATAGACCTTTGTCGCGTCTATCTTTAGATTGCGAAACATGATGATCCTTTTCTATATCATGTCATCGCGTTTTTACAAAATGCACGATGACAGTTAATCAACGAGCGGGAATTTTCCTTTTTGCTCAGAGATCGCTTCAAAGAATATGATTTTCATTTTAGACTCCTGTAATTACTTCAAAACTTCGTACAATCTTTTCAAAACATCCTGCGGGGATTTGAATAAAATTCCCCGCATCCCTAACGACTCGCAAGCTTCAATGTTGACTTGAAAATCATCCACAAACGCCGCTTCTTCTGGCTTAACGTTGGCTTGCTCCAACGCAATTTGATAGATCTGCGCTGAAGGTTTTGCCGCGCCTACCTCCGCCGAGATAGTAACGCTATCAAAAACATGGATGATTTTTTCTTTGGTCATGTATGCGCGCAGTTCGCTCCACGCATTGGAGATTAAGCCCACATGATATTTCGGTTTCAACGCTTCAATGTATTCCAAAAAGTCGCGGTCTATCACATCGCCTGCAAAAAAAGTTTTTTCAAACTCTTTCAGTTCAGTATCTGATAATCTAAAACGCTTGCCGATTTCCCGCCAATGGGCTTCTTCGGCGATTTGCCCAAGCGAAGCCTGTTTGGCAGACGGCGAGTTGAAGACGGCTTTATCAATATCTTCATATTCCATATTGAAGCGTTCGGCTAAGGCTTGACGCGGGGCTTGATATTCTGTGCGGAGAATGACGCCGCCAAAATCAAAAAAGATTGCTTTAATTGTCATGCTTCCCTCACAGATAACAAAGCCGCCGATGACGGCGGCTTTGTTTGGATTTATTTCTTTTTATCTTTCGCGGCAGTTTTCTTTGCGGCGGGCTTGGCTTTGGTTGCGGCAGGCTTGGCTTTCGGCGCGGCTTTCTTTGCCGCAGGCTTTTTGGCGGAAGTTACTTTTGCGGCGGCTTTGGCTCCCTTGGGGAGTGGAATCGTTTTTTCGGAAGCCGAACCAGTTTCAACGTCCGCAAGCGGCGCGGAAGCGGCTTGTTTGGCGGCTTCCTTCCAGTTCGGGAAGAAGAGTTCCATCCGCTGGCGCGAGATCGAATTGGCGCGGCGGCAACGTGGGCAATGCGCGTCATAATGATTCATGTTCTTGTCGTTCATGTGCAGAATAGCGCTCAGCATTTCAGCTCGGCTGAGGGTAAATGGGGTTTGACAGTAGATACATCGCAGGTTCATGGAAATTCCCTTTCTTGCGCTAAGTTGGCTTGATTCTACACTGATTTTGCCCGCTCTGCGAATCGGCTTTCTTTCCTAGTCTTCTAGGCTTTTGCCCGGGCGGAGTTCTTTCTCATAGGTGAGGAATTCGCTGGCAATATACATGCCTGCGCGTTGATAAAGGCGGGTGGCGCCGGTGGGGTTTTCGGCGTCTACGCCCAGCCCTATCGTTTTGAGATCGCGCCTATAAAACTCACGAAAGGAATGGTGTAGCAGAGCAATGCCTAGCCCTTTTTTGCGCCACGGACGACGCACGCCCAGCGTGCCGACCCAGCCAATGCCCATGCGAAGCCGGTTTAGGGCGAAGCCAGCGACTTCATCTTTATCCCAAATCACTGCCCATAAGGTTGGATCATAATTAGGGTTCTCAAAGCGTCTCCGCGAAAACTCCGAGAAGCTGTTCTCATGGCTTCCCCAGTGATCGCGGAAGGCTTCATTATCCGCCCGCCAAACGGCTTCGGCATGTTCTTCCCGGATGAAGGGACGAAATTCCAATCCTTCCGGTAATATCGGCGCAGAAGGCAATGTATCCAATTTAATTTCCATGCGCCAGTGATAGCGTTTGGAAAAATAGCCTTCATTTTTATGCAAGGTATTGCTGGCTTCATCGCGATTATCAATCGTGCTTCGTAAAAATACGCGGAGATCTGGTTGGGCGCGTTGAATCTCTTCGCGTGCGCGCGCTTCAATGCGGCGCAACAAGGTTGTGCCGATACCTTGCTTCGTAAATTTAGGATGAACGTAGCCATCGGTCCGCAAGTTGTAATGCTCATGTTCATTGAAAAATTCTTCGTAACCCACAATGCTCCCAGCGCTAGTTTGCATCACAAAAGCATCGCGCTCAAGCGTAAAACCTTCAGTCTTCCATTCATTTTCCAATTCTTCAGGCGTAACCGCCACAGTAGCATCGCCATCCGCTTCGCAAACTTCGTAAATGAGTTGCGCCACTGCATCGCGGTCTTCCCATTGCGCGGCGCGTAAAATTAATTCGGTCATTTCTGCTCCTTTCATTGATCCATTGATTTTTGTATGTAGCTATTGATTCAACTTCAGCCATTCTTCGCGCAGAATGCCCATGTAGAGCATATCCCAGCGTTTGCCGTCGCGGAACAAAGCGCCGCGCAAGCGACCTTCATGCTGAAAGCCCGTTTTTTCATAAGAGCGAATCGCGCGCGGGTTGTATTCAAACACGCTGAGCGTCACACGACGCAGGTTAAGTTCGAGGAAACCATAGCGTAACATCACATTCATTGCATCTGTGCCATAGCCTTTGCCCCAATAATCGCGTTCGCCAATGCCCAGCCCTACAAAGGCGTCGCCGGGACCCCAGTTGTTGACAATGTATAAGCCAATATCTCCAAGCAGAAGGTTATTCTCCAACGCGCGAATAGTGAAGGGATAATCCACCGGCGACGGGTCTTTCAATTCTTTTTCAATATGCTCTGAAATCGTTTTTGAAGAGCG
>JADLCG010000122.1 GCA_020847355.1 Anaerolineales bacterium
ATGGGCGCGGCGATTGCGGCGCATTTGGCAAATATCGGAGCGCCTGTTACTTTGCTTGATATTGCGGCAAAAGATTCAAATGATAAAAATAAAATCGTCAAAGAAGGTTGGGAGCGATGTCTCAAAGCCAAACCTGCTAATTTGATGGCGGATGAATTGAAGTCATTGGTGACGCTTGGAAATTTGGATGATGATTTTGATGCAGTGGCACAAGCCGATTGGATAGTTGAAGCCATTGTTGAAAATTTAGAAATCAAAAAACAATTGATGGCGCGCATTGACGAAGTTCGCAAACCGTCTGCGATTGTTTCGACCAACACTTCGGGCATTCCTGTCCATGCCATTGCAGAAGGTCGCTCAAAAGATTTCAAAAAACATTTTCTCGGCACGCACTTTTTTAATCCGCCGCGTTATTTGAAATTGCTGGAAATTATTCCAACTGCCGATACATCCAAAGATGTTGTTGAATTTATGGCTCGTTTCGGCGAGTATCGTTTGGGCAAAGGCATCGTCATTTGTAAAGATACGCCGAATTTTATCGGCAATCGTGTGGCTTTTGGAACTGGCGCGTTTGCGATGGATTTCATCCTCAATAATGATTACACAGTGGATGAAGTGGACGCTCTTACTGGACCTTTAATGGGTCGCCCAAAAACTGCAACCTTCCGCCTCATTGACTTGGTGGGAGTTGATGTCTGGCATCATGTGGGCGCCAATCTCCAGCCTTTGATTCCGCACGATAAACTCGGGCAGAAATATCTTTCCGCTGAAAAGCCAAAGAAGTTGATGGATACTTTGCTTGAAAGAAAATGGTTGGGCAATAAAACTAAAATCGGCTTCTATAAAGAAGTCCGCAATGCGGAAGGCAAAAAAGAATTCTATTCTCTTGACTTAAAAACATTTGAGCACGTCGCGCCGACCAAGCCGAGATTCGATTCTGTCAAGGCGGCAAAAGATGTCGAGGATTTGGCTGGCAGGTTGAAGGTCATGTTAGAGGCGGACGATAAAGCGGCGAAATTAGTCAAAGCGTTGACGTATCAATCGTTCCAGTATTCATCTTCGATTATCCCCGAAGTGGCTGATACGCCAAAACCAATTGACGATGCGGTTCGTTGGGGATTTATGCATGAAGCGGGCGCGTTTGAAATTTGGGATATGCTCGGCGTGAAAGAGACCGCCAAGAAAATGAAAGCCGAAGGATATGCGCCAGCCAAGTGGGTGGATGAAATGTTGAAAGCAGGCGTTGAAACGTTTTATCAGTATCGTGGCGCAAATAAAATTGGCGTGTATGATGTAACCAAGAAAAAATATGTCAAATTAAAACAAGATGCAAATTTTGTTTTCTTGAAAAATTATCGAGATACGAAAAAAGAAATTAACAAAAATGCTGGCGCAAGTTTGTTTGATATTGGTGATGGCATTGGCTTGGTTGAATTTCATACCAAAATGAACGCTTTGGATGACGATATTTCAGCCATCGTCAACGAAGCTATGGATAGACTCGAAACTGATTTTGACGGTTTGGTCGTTGGTAATGAAGGCGAGCATTTCAGCGCGGGCGCAAATTTATTTATGGTTGTTGTTGCTAGTCAGCAAGGCATGTGGGACCAACTGGATGGCGCGATTCGTAATTTGCAAAACATGAATATGCGGATGCGTTATTCACCAAAACCCATTGTAGTTACGCCAGCAGGTTACACCTTGGGCGGTGGATGTGAAATCACCATGCACGCTTCAAGAGTTGTAGCGGCGGCTGAATCTTATATTGGTTTGGTTGAATTGGGCGCAGGCGTAATTCCAGCGGGCGCAGGCACAAAAGAAATGATGCGCCGCATTATTAATCCTGCCATGAAGACCGAACATGCTGAAGTGTTGCCGTTTTTGCAAAAAGCATTTTTGCAAATTGGTCAGGCAAAAGTGGCTACATCGGCAGAAGAAGCGCGCGGCATGGCGATTTTGAATCCGCAAGATCGAGTGATTGCTAATCGAGACCATTTATTGACTGAAGCCAAACGCGAAGCCTTGTATTTAGTTAACTCAGGCTATCGCGCGCCTGCGCCAGAATCAATCTATGCCGCAGGGCGAGATTATCTCGGCGCATTGCGTGTGGGAACATTCATGTTCAAAGAAGGCAAATATATTTCCGAATATGATAATCACATCGCCAACAAACTCGCCTATATTATGTGCGGCGGCGATTTGTCTCGCGGAGCATGGGTCTCTGAACAATATATTTTAGATTTAGAACGCGAAGCATTTTTGTCATTGTGCGGCGAGGAGAAAACCCAAGCCAGAATGTGGAGCATTTTGCAAACGGGGAAGCCTTTAAGAAACTAGTCAAAGGTCACAAGTTACAGGTCGCAGGTTGTTTGACCTTTGACCTTCGACTTGCGACTTGATATAAGGAAACAAACTATGTCAAAAGAAGCCGTAATCGTTAGTGCAGTAAGAACTCCCGTTGGAAAAGCAAAACGTGGAGGACTTACGACAGTTCGCCCCGATGACATGATGGCGACTGTGATCAAAGAATTATTAAATCGCACGCCGAATCTTGAACCAAGTCAAATTGACGATGTGGTTATCGGTTGTGCATTCCCCGAAGGCGAGCAAGGTCTCAATATGGCGCGTATGATCGCCTTGCGCGCTGGCTTGCCTGATACCGTGCCTGCCGAGACCATCAATCGGTATTGTTCTTCGGGCGTGCAATCTATCGCGCATGTCGCCA
>JADLCG010000123.1 GCA_020847355.1 Anaerolineales bacterium
CGCGTTTGAAGCCGCGATATTGCATTTGGATTTTATACTTGGCTTGAAAAACCTGCACTAATGCTGGAGTGAATAAATCGGCGGCGATATTTTTGACCATGCGTTCGCTTCCAAACAGACCGAGAAGTAGTTCGCCAACCAGCGGCAGAGTCGCCGCTTTGAGAGCTTTTGAAAATTTAAGCGCCTTGACGCCCGCCGGATCAATCAAAATGTGCGTTCTTACATATTCTGGATATTGCTCAACAAAAGATGCAGTGATAGGTCCGCCCATTGAAAGCCCAAGCAAATGGACTTGTTTGAAATTTAGCGCGTCCAGCAATTCTTTCAATTGACGAGTGAATAAATGGACAGCGTAATTTGTTTTGGGTCTATCCGAAAAACCGCGACCGAATAGATCGTAGCGTAAAACGCGAAAACCGGATTTGCGTAAAAATTCAAACGTGTTATCAAATATGAAATAGGGAACGGAGAATCCGTGCGTTAACACGATTGGAATCCCAACTCCGTCTCCGCTCAACTCATAGTGCGTTATGCCATCGGTGAGTTGGATGAACGATCCGCCTAACGCTTGGCGCGTAGCTATGTTGAGTTCTTTCGTTTCGCCTAGATAGGGAAAAGACATGCTGGATTGTGCCGTACCGGCGACAGTTACTTAATCTTCCCCAGCGCGCGCAGGATGCGCTCCGGCGTAAATGGAAATTCGTTGATCCAAACGCCAGTCGCGTCGTGAATGGCGGCGGCGATGGCGGGCGCAACCGGCAGATATGGAATTTCGCCAACGCCGCGCGCGCCCCAAGGACCGTTCGGGTCTTCAATTTCCAGCAATTCTGATTCTACTTTTTCAGGAATATCTAAAACCGTCGGGATGAGGTACGTGCTAAAGCGGTCGGTGAGAGTTACGCCGTTTTTTGTTTTGAATTCTTCCATTACCGCGTAACCGTGCGCTTGCACAATTGCGCCTTCGATCTGACCAATCACCAAATCCGGGTTGATCGCTTTGCCCACGTCATCCGCGCAGACGATGCGCGTCACGCGCAAATGACCTGTTTCCGTATCTATTTCTACTTCGACTGCTTGGGCGGCATAAGCGTATTGAAAATTCGGCGTTGAAAAGCCGGTCTCTTTGTCAAATGGCGTGGTGCGCGGCGCGAGATATTTGAACTCGGCAACTGCCGGACGCTCTTCGGCTTGCCATTTTTCCAAAGCCGCCTCCGCCGCGCCCTTGATAGCGTTGCCCGCCATGAAAGTCAGGCGGGAAGCGGAAGCGGAACCCGGATTGCCTTGCGTGGCTGTATCCGAAGTTTTCAACTCAATTAATTCTGCGGGAACTCCCAGCGCATGAGCCGCCATTTGGACCATCACCGTATGCGTGCCTTGACCCACTTCCGCGCCGGCGTGATGCACCACTGCCCGCTCAATTTTTCCGCGCCCGTGCAGTTCAACTTTTGCCCAGCAGTTTTCCTGATAGCCAAAAGAGAAGCCGACATTTTTAAAACCAGCCGCAAAACCGCGCCCCGTAACAATTGGCGCGTAATTTTTCTTTTTAGCCATTTTCTTTTTTGGCTTCCAGCCAAATTTAGCGCGCGCCGCTTCGATACATTCCGCCACGCTGGTTGGGTCGGGCGTGGGCGTGCCAACGCCCAGCGTATCGCCTTTGCGAAGCGCATTTTTCAGACGAAACTCCACCGGATCCATGCCGAGTTTTTCCGCGAGTTTATCCATTTGCAACTCTGCCATGAACAAAGCTTGTGGCGCGCCAAACCCGCGAAAAGCCGCGCCCGGGATATTATTTGTATAAACCCCATACACGTCAGTTTTGACGTTTGGAATGAAATACGGACCGGTAGATGTGATTGCTGAATTGCCTAAAACTTTGTTGCTCGTGTACATGTATGCGCCGCCGTCGCCAATGAGTTCCTGCTCGGCGGCGATTAATTTCCCGTCTTGGGTCGCGCCCCATTTGGCTTTGATGCTCACGGCGTGCCGTTTGCCGTGACCGATGATCGATTCGCGGCGCGACCAAACGATTTTTACCGGACGTTGTAACTTCCATGCGGCTAGCGCTAACGGAATTTGAATGGATAGATCTTCACGCCCGCCAAATGCGCCGCCAATGGCGGGGTAAATCACGCGAATCTTTTCATCCGGCAAGCCGAGCGCGTGCGCAATCGTTTCACGATCGGCGTGCGTCCATTGTCCGGCGGCTTCAACCGCGATCAAGCCCGCTTCGTCAATATAAGCTAAGCCCGCTTCAGGCTGGAGGTAAGCATGTTCTTGCACCGGCGTTTGATAAACATCCTCGACAATTACGGCGGCTTGTTCAAAGCCGGAAGTTATCGAACCTTTGCGGATTTTATAATGCACGCAGATATTGTCACTGCCGCGATCTGGATGTAAAACTGGCGCGCCGCTTTTCAACGCTGTGAGCGGGTCGGGCAAAATGGGCAAATCTTCGTATTCAACTTGGATCAACCGAACTGCCGCCTCGGCTTGCGCTTCTGTTTCCGCGACCACTGCCGCAACTTGATCGCCTACAAAGCGGACAATATCCGTATAAGGCTTGCTGGAGCCGGGCCCGCAAAAGACCGGCTGATCTGGAATTTGTAAACCATACTCATTGACCGGCACATCTTTAGCCGTATAAACGGCAACTACGCCTTCCGCCGCTTCGGCTGGCGCTGTTTGAATTTTCTTGACGCGCGCGTGCGGTCGCTCGGCGAATAGAATCTTCATAAAGAGCATATCGGGCGCAATTAGATCCCCGGAATAATGCGCTTTGCCGGTCACTTTTTCCAATGCGTCAACGCGGGCGAAAGATTCGCCAATGGCGGTTTTTTTCATAAGATTTTAGAATTTAGCGTGATTTTTTCATGCCTTTGATCTTGATCGGCGGAACGTCAGTTGGACCATAGCGTGAAGGCCCGGTCATTTGATAAACGAAAGCATAGATCACCGAGATCAGCCCGCCTAACACAAGCATAACCACCAGCGAGGCGGCGGTATAAGCGTAGAAATTATTGGTCGTGCGGATCGGCTCCGTCGCCGCCCAGAGGAGGTTGCTCTTCCGCAGAAAATCCGGCATGGCTGGGTAGCCAAGCAATTGATATGGAAGCCCGATTTTATTGGCAAGCGCGTAGTCTACGGCTTCTACGCCGATCGCAATGGAAAGGATCGGAACGAGGATGAACATAAAGCATCCAATTCCGCGCCAAATTGCGTGCGGCGCTCTATCTTTGATCACTTCCTTTTTCTTAACTGAAGAATATTTACCCATGCGTCACTGCCTTTCTATTGCGCTTTGCTCGCGCTTTCAACCGCTTCTAGAATTTTATAATAACCCGTGCAACGGCATAAATTGCCGGTGATGGCTTGTTTGATTTCGTCCTGATTGGGTTGGGGATTTTCTTCCAATAACTTTGCTCCAGACATTAAGAACCCCGGCGTGCAATAGCCGCATTGCACGGCATTATGCTGAATGAAGGCTTCTTGAATTGGGTGAAGTTTTTCGCCGTTTGCCAAACCCTCCACGGTGATGAGGTTTGCGCCGTGTGCGCGGGGCGCAGGCACAAGGCATGCCATCACGGCTTTGCCGTCCAGAAAGACAGTACAAGCGCCGCATTCGCCTTCGGCACAGCCTTCTTTTGTGCCGGTGAGTGCGCCTTCCTCGCGGAGTAACCTTAACAAAGTTTTGTTGTGACCGCTCGTGAATGAATATTTCTTCCCGTTGATCGTAGTTTCAATCGGCGCATTGGGAAATTCGCTGAGGCTTTGTGTTTCCGTCTCGTTGGGCTGTTTCCCGGCAAGCAGAATTGGTTCCTTAGGCATGCCTGTGCGTTGAGTTTTGTTGAGCAGGGCAGTTAATGCGCGGGCGGCAATGACGCGCACCGTCTCTTGGCGATATGCGGCTGAGGCGCGCACATCGTCAATTGGGGCGGCGGCTTGACGGGTCAACTCGGCGGCTTGGGCGATATTTTTTGCATTTAATTTTTTAGCGGCGAGAAATTTCTCCGCCGCTTCGGCGTGGATGATGGTTGGGGCGACTGCTCCCAGCGTGATAGATGCCGATTGGACGGTATCCGCTTTGAGATTAAGGATGACCGCAATATTCGTCAACGAAATGGCTTGGGCGCGGCGTAAAGCTAATTTGATGAATGTCCCGCGCTGATTCTTCTTCAATGCCGGAAATGAAATTTCAACGAGCATTTCATCGGCTTGCATGACGGTTTTGCGAACGCCGGTATAAAACTCGGCGAGCGGGACGTTTCTTGCGCCGCGTTGGGAAACGAGTTTGACTTGCGCGCCTAAAGCCATCAA
>JADLCG010000124.1 GCA_020847355.1 Anaerolineales bacterium
AACTCGGAAAACTTATCATCCGCGCCTATCGTTCGATTCTGCCCGGGCATTTTTGGATCGGCATTGAGGATCAGAAATAAAATCAAATTGAACGCTTCAAACTCCCGTTCAACCTACGCCAATTTTATTTCAAATCCCTGCTTCCTCCTGTAACTTCTCATACAGGAGGAATTTTTTATTCCCCCGCCGCAACTACCAACGCAATCGCCTGGCTTTCTGTGTGGCTCAAACTCACCGACCACTGAAGCAAGCCTTTTTCCTGCGCTGTAATTTCCGCCATGCCGGACAAATACAAATGCGGAGCGTGATTTTCATCGCCGCGGATCTCAATCTCCAACCAACTGACCGCGCCAATGCCCGTGCCTAAAGCCTTAGCGACCGCCTCTTTTGCCGCAAACCGCGCCGCCAAAGAAGGAACTTTGCCTTTGCATTCGCTTTGTTCATACTCGGTAAAAATTCTAGCGATAAATTTATCGCCATGTCTTTCGATAGCGTCGCGCACGCGTTGAATCTCGATCAAATCTACGCCCGAAGAAAAGCGCATCACGGACCTGCCGTAGAGATGACCAACGCATTCGGATTTAGATATTTACGCGCGGCTTCCACAACTTCAGCGCGGGTAACGCCATTCACAATACCCTCATAGCGTTGATAAAAATCCAAGCCCAATTTATATTTCTCGATATTGATCAAAGAGCCAGCCACGCCGCCGTTTGATTCAAAAGCAAGCGGCAAGCGCCCCACATAATTTGCCTGACTATCCGCCAATTCTTCCTTCGTCACGCCGTCCTTCGTCAAGCGCTTCAATTCTTTCACGATCAAATCCAGCGCCTTTTGCAGGTTTTTGGGATTCACGCCCGCGCTCACTTCCCACGAGCCGGAATACGCTCCCGAACTCAAACTTGAATACGCATAATAAGCCAGCCCCGATTTCTCGCGGACGACTTCGCCAATCCGCCCCATCATGCCAAATTGACCCAAGACCGAATTTGCCAGCGAAGCCGCAAAAAAATCAGGGTCTTTTCTGCGCGGACCGAACACGCCAATCACAAGGTCGGATTGGGATTTATCCGCAATGGCTTGATGGCGTTTGACGGTTTTGAGGATTGGCTTAAGCGGCGGAAGAGCCGGCGCCTCCTTCTGACCTGTAACCTGCCAGCCGCCCAAAAAGCGACTCACTGCATCGAAAGCTTTTTTTGGCGTAATTGCGCCGACGATTGCCAAGACCAGGCCTTGCGGTCCAAAATGGCGGCGATGAAATTCACGCAGATCCGCCTGCGTGATAGCTTGAATCGTTTCAGCGTATCCATCGCTTGGGCGGCTATACGGATGATCGCCATATAGCAGTTTATCGAAGTTCAAAGCCGCCATATCGGCGGTATCTTGTGCGCGGATATTCAATCCGGTCAATAATTGCGCGCGCAGTTTCTCAATTTCTTTTTTGGGGAATGTCGGCTCGCGCAACGATTCCGATAAAAGCTGAAGCAAGAGGGGCAAATCTTCCACTAAGGAGCGCCCGCCGAAGCTGGCGGTATGCACGCTGGAATCAAAGCCCAGCCCGGCGCCCACCGACTCAAGCTTGTTATAAATGGAATCGAATGTTTGGGTTTGCGTACCCCGCATCAGCGCGGAAGAGACGAAATCCGCCAAGCCAAGTTTCTCGGCGCTTTCAAAAATCGAACCGGCGGGCAAATATCCGCTCATGCTTACGGAAGGGCTATTAAAGTTAGAGCGGACGAGGAGCGTAATGCCATTGGGCAAGGTTGCGCGAAAGATGTCTTCAGGTCCGGGCAAAGATTTTTTGGAGGTTTTGCTGATAGGCTTCGCCATTACGCATCTCCTTTTTTGGGAAGATACACGCCAACGATGCGGTTCTTTGATTGAAAGTATTGGCGCGCAACGCGTTGAACGTCTTGCGGCGTAATCCGTGAAAGTTTAGCGAGATAGGTAGTGAACCACTCATAGGTTGCGAACATTTCCGCAAAGCCGAGCCAAAAGGCTTGATTGGTAATGTTCTCGCTTCCGTAGGCGAAGATGGCGCGGGCTTGTTTGATGGCGCGGGTAATTTCATCCTTAGCGACGAGCTTCTCTTGAATGAGTTTGATCTGTTCATCCAACGCGGCGAGGGTTTCGGCAGGCGTGCGTTTGGGATGGACAGTGAGGTTGAAAGAATAGACAAAGGGATCAATGGTCACCGCCGCCCCGCCTGAAGCGCCGACTGCAAATTCTCGATCTACCAAAGCGCGATATAAACGCGAAGTTTTATGTGAGATGCCGCCGCCAAACATGTTAAGGTTGCTTGCGCCAGAGAGCAAGCTATCTAAAACTGCCAGCGCGAAAAAGTCCGGATGGGCGGCATTGGGGAAACGGTAAGAGACTTGCAGATAGGTTGTTTCGCCCGGACCTTCAATTTCAAGTTTCAGTTCGCCTTTTTGTTCCGGTTCGCTACGCTTTAGTCGTTGAATCGGTTTACCTGCCGGATTTTTTTCAAACAGTTCTTTGATGCGTTTGAGCATGGCTTTGGTTTCAAAATCTCCAGCGATTGCCATGACCGCATTATTGGGGACGTAATAGGTTCGATAATGTTGATAGAGGTCGGCGCGCGTGAGGGTGTGCAAATCCGCCATATCGCCAATGACTTCATGATGATAGGGATGGACGCGGAAAGTCGCTTGTTGCATGGCTTCGCCTAAATGAAAGAGCGGTTCGTTCTCCTGCCCTTCCCTTTCAGAGATAATCACCGTCCGTTCTGAAGCGACTTCTTCCTCTTTGAAGAGGCTGTTTTGCATCCGGTCAGCTTCGAGGCGCAGCGCCAGATCAATTTTAGCGGCGGGCATGGTTTCAAAATAAGTTGTCCAATCGAGATAAGTGAAGGCGTTCCACGAGCCGCCTTCGCGCGAGATCGCTTTATCTAAAACGCCGTTGGGGAATTTTTTCGTGCCTTTGAATTGCATGTGTTCGACCCAATGCGAGATGCCGGTCTTCCCGGTGACTTCGTCCTTTGAGCCGACGCGATACCAAACCCATGAAGAGATAATCGGCGCGGTGTGTATCTCCTTGAGCATTACCTTTAAACCATTCTTCAAAATAACTTGCGTAATTTTGTTTGTCATTCGTCTCCGATAAAAATTACTTTGTCTCTAGGGGCAAACCGGCTGACCTTCTAAATTAACTGCGGAAGGCGCAAGCATACAATAAAATGGGCGCACCACATCTTGTAAACCGGCGAAAGGCTCGTGCAATTGAGTTTGACTTAAGGGAATATTGACCGGCACGTTCAACGTGACTGGCACTGTCGTATCCACCGGAACGGTCAAGTTTAGCACAACCGGCAAACTCGTCCCTTGCGGCAAAATGATAGTAGTGAGCGCGTTGGAGATATTCAAGCCGCCAGTGTTCACGGTAACGCGCGCGTTGTTAATCGTCACATCCTGACTTAAGACCACGTTGGTCTGTTGATTCAATTGCAAATCAAATTTCACGGGGATGGTCGTATCCACTTTCACATCGGTAGTGATGCTGGCGCGATCCATCTTCTCAAAGTTGGTATATAAACCGCCCAGAAAGCCGGAGCCAAGATTGATGATGCTGGAGAGTTGCATTCCGCTTTTCCGTAATCCGGAGAGCAGAGCCAACATGACGATCAATAAAACGATATTCACCGTCAAGGAAATCACGCTGGCAATCGTCCAGAACGGGGGCCAGAAATTAAGCTGTAATTTCTTGAAAAGCGTGCCGATATTTTTAGGGAGCGGCGGGAGCGCAAGTTTCTTTGCGGCGGGTTTGGCTTTCTTTTCGGCAGGATTAGGTTTTTTAAGCGCGGTCGTTGAGGGAGTTTCTTCAGCCGGCGGCGCGGTCTGTTTCGGAAGGTTATTCGTCGCCGCGGAGTTCTTCTTCGGGAGTTTTATCATCGGCGAATTTTTCCCGCCATTTAATAAGCGCCGCATTTTTTTCGCAGGGTCGTTTTTGGTTTCGTCTGCCATCATGTCTCCTTCGTTGAACGAGTTCCTATCTTAACATACTTGTTGAACTGCGCGGGGCGCTTGTCCGCTCTTTTCTTTTTGACTATAATCCGCAGAGTGTGGGTCTGATTTTAATAAAGTTATCCGCTGGAGGCAATAGATGTCGAATCAATTTCTGGTGGCGATTATCGGCGCCGGACCTGCCGGGCTATTTGCGGCGCGCGAGCTAGCCACACGCGGCGCGCATGTGACGCTTTTCAACCGCGATATCAAGGTCGGCGGATTGGCAGAGTATGGAATTTATCTTGATAAACATACGATGAAGGAAGGCTTGCGTAAGCAGTTCCGTCAGGCTTTGGAGCAACCTAATCTCGAATATTATGGCAATCTGCTCATCGGCGCGGATGGCGATCTGACGCTGGACCAGGTTCGAGCGTTGGGTTTTGACGCGGTCTTAGTCACAGCCGGAGCGCAAGGCACCAAATGGCTGGGCTTGCCGGGGGAAGACCTCGAAGGCGTGTATCACGCGAAAGACGTGGTTTACGCATATAACAAACTGCCGCCTTTTAGTCAGAAGAAATTTCGTTTCGGAAAACGCTGTGCGCTGATCGGCGCCGGCAACGTGATGATTGATCTTGCCCGCTTCTTGATTTACTATCAACAGGTTGATGAGATTACCGCAATCGTGCGGCGCGGACCGAATGAAGTGAGCTTCACCAAAGAAGAGATGAAGCATTTGATTGCTTATTTGGATTTGAACAATTTTGAAGAAGAGTTGGCGCGCGTCCTGCCGATTTTGCAAACCATTGAACAAGACCCAGAACTCGGTCGCCATAAAGTTTTAGAAGCGCTATCAAAAGCGGAACCGAAAACACAGCCCACCGTATTCCGCTTTGACTTCCTCGCCTCCCCCACCGCCATGCTCGGCGAAAACGGCAAGCTGACAAAATTAGAAGTTGAAGATAACACGCTAATTCTCAAAGACGGCGAACTCAAAGCGCGCGGCACAGGCAATAAGCGCACGCTGGACGTAGAGACCGTTATCTTTGCAATTGGCGATAAAGTGGATGAAACTTTCGGACTGCCCACAGAGCGAAATGAGTTTGTCAAAAATCCAAACCCTAAATTTGCGGAAGAAGGCGTCTCTTATGAAACGACCATCGAAGGCGTGTTTGTTGGCGGCTGGTCGCGCAAAGCCAGCGAAGGTTTAGTGGGCGTGGCGCGCAAGGACGGCATCAATGCCGCCAAAGCCGTCTGGCAATATTTACAAACCAAACCCGCCAGCGGCGTTGACCCCGCAAAAATTGCGGCGCAAATTCAAGCGTTGAATAAGCCAATCGTCACAAAGGCGGAATTAAAAAAATTAGAAAGCGTGGAAGCCGAAGAAGCCCAAAAACGCGGGTTGGAAGAATTCAAATTTGCCAGCAATGAAGAAATGCTACAAGCGCTTGGTCTGTAATTTAGGCTATTCCCAAAGCTTGCAACACTTCTTCCGTGTGTTCGCCCATCAAGGGCGGAGGGAAGCGATAAGCAACCGGCGTTTCGCTCAACTTCAAAGCCGAGCCGACCAAAGGCAACTTGCCGATCGTTGGATGATTCATCTCAATTAACATCTCGCGGTCTTTGACATTTTGCAACGCAAAGACTTGCTCAAAATTATTGATCGCTCCGCAGGGAATCTCTGCCGCTTCTAATTTCCGTAACCACACTTCCGCAGGCTGTTGCGCGAAAATAATTTTCAACAGCGAAATCAATTCCTCGCGGTTTTCCACGCGCGCCGCATTGGTCGCAAAACGCGCATCTTGCGCCAATTCCAATTGATCCAGCGCCTGACACAATCTTTCAAACTGTTTGTCGTTGCCCACGGCAACCGCAAACCAGCCATCCTGCGCCTGAAAGCTCTGATACGGGACGATATTTGCATGAGCGTTGCCGTAGCGCTTCGGCAGTTCTCTCGAAATTAAATAATTGCTCGCCACATTCGCCAGCCAGCCCAGCGTAGAATCAAACAAAGCAATATCCACGCGCTGACCTTTGCCCGTCAAGGCTCGGGCTTGCAAAGCCGCCAAAATTGCAATCACCGCATTCTGACCGGCGAACAAATCCACAACCGCCACGCCGGTTTTCATCGGTTCGCCTTGCGGCTCGCCGGTAATGCTCATCAAGCCCGCCACAGCCTGAATCATAAAATCGTAACCGGGCTTGTCTTTCAGTGAGCCGGTCTGACCAAAGCCGGTAATCGAACAATAGATCAAACGTGGGTTTAATTCATGCAGGCTTTCATAATCCAGCCCGTATTTCTTCAATATCTCCGGACGAAAATTCTCCACCAGCACATCGCTTCGCAACGCCAGTTCGCGCAAAATTTGCCTGCCCGTTTCTGTTTTCAAATCCAGCACAACGCCGCGCTTATTGCGGTTGACGCATAAATAATAAGCGCTCTCGCCTTCCGCAAACGGCGGACCCCAAGCGCGGGTTTCATCGCCCGCTGGCGGCTCTACTTTAATCACTTCCGCGCCCAAGTCGCCGAGAACCATCGTACAATAGGGACCAGCCAGCACGCGGCTCAAATCCAACACACGAATATTTTGTAAGGCTTGCATAGCTCTCCTTTATGAAACGCGATTTATATTTTAGCAAACCCGTGATGAATTCCGCCGGAACTTTAGGCTACGCGCCAGATTCAAGAAACGGGATTGCGCTCGAAGCCTTCGGCGCATTTGTGACCAACCCGCTCTCGCCGCGCCCGCGCCTGCCAGCCGCATCCCCTAGCTTGATCCAATTCCCCGGCGGATTTTTAATGCACAGCGGTTTGCCCAACCCGGGCTTATTCTCCGCCATCAAAAAATACGAAGCGCGTTGGCAAAAATCCCAACTGCCCATCGTCGTCCATCTCATGGCAGAGACGCCCGCAGAAACGCGGCGCATGGTTCGCGCTTTAGAGTCCGTTGAAAATATAATGGCTGTGGAATTAGGCTTCGCGCCCTTCGTTGCGGATGAAACCGTCGCTCTCACGCTGGAAACTTGTCGCGGCGAAATTCCGCTCATCTTTTCTTTGCCCGCCGAAAAAATTCTCACGCTCGGAAAAAAACTCATTCAAAACGGCGCGCACGCCCTCAGCCTAATGCCGCCGCGCGGCGCGCTTATGCAAAATAATCAACTCGTCAGCGGTAGGCTTTATGGACCCGCGCTCTTCCCCCAAACGCTCGCAACCATCTGCGCCGCCAGCAAACTCGATCTCCCTATCATTGCCAACGGCGGAATTTATCGCGCACATCACATCGCCGAAGCGCTCTCCGCCGGCGCGCTCGCCGTGCAAATTGATTCCAGTTTATGGCTCCCCGCTGAAATCTAAATTCAGCGGGCTTGAGCGCAAGAGGCGCAACTTATAAATAAAAAAAGGACTTCGTCTTACGACGAAGTCCTTTTGGTCAATCGCAATTAGAGAATTACGACATCAGCGGCTTGTAAGCCTTTAGGACCTTTTTCGATGGAGAATTCCACCTTTTGGCCCTCTTGCAAGTTCTTGAAGCCATCGGCTTTGATCGCGGAGAAGTGAACGAAAACATCCGCTCCACCTTCGCGTTCAATAAAGCCGTAGCCTTTTGAACCATTAAACCACTTGACCGTTCCGACAATACGTTCTGACATTTTGCCTCCTAAGCAAAAAAGAAAAATAAGCGGCGAAGTATGTCTTCCATCGGACGGTCTAAAAAAACTACTCGTAACGGAGTCGTGTCTTTCTACTTCCTAACGAAAACCTACTTACATCCTATCCCGCCAACTTTATCATAAAATTTTAATCTTGACAATTATTTCAGTAGGGTAATCGCATTTGAAAATCTTGAAGCCCAACCTTTGGTGATTTAGTTTCAGAATCCGCCAATCTTCACGAATTCACGCTAATCTTTCTAAAAAAATCGCGTAGATTGGCGCAGATTAGCGGATAAAAA
>JADLCG010000125.1 GCA_020847355.1 Anaerolineales bacterium
CCCGCCGCCGATATAGAAAGAGTTTACGAAGCCAAAGAGAGCGTCAGCGGGCGCGCAGATTCAAAATCGGCGGAATTTCACGGCAATTTCAATCAACTATTGGAATTGAAAAAGCAGTATCCGCATCTCAAAGTTTTAATTTCCATTGGCGGCTGGACGTGGTCGGAAAACTTTTCTAATGCCGCGCTCACGGATGAAGCGCGCCAACATTTCGCCGCCTCATGCGTTGACTTGTATTTGAAGCAATACGGCGCAGTCTTTGACGGGCTGGATATTGATTGGGAATATCCGGTTGGCGGCGGAATGACTTCCGGCAGACCTGAAGACAAAGAAAATTTCACGTTGTTGCTCGGTGAATTTCGTCAGCAGTTAGACGAACTTGGCAAGACGAACAATCGTCATTATTTGTTAACCATCGCCGCGCCCATCGGACCTGGCAACATCGGCAATTTACAGTTGGAGCAGATCGCCCAGATTGTGGATTGGATCAATTTAATGACCTATGATTTTCATGGCACTTGGGATATGACCACGAATTTCAATGCGCCGCTCTTCCACTCGCCAAACGATCCGGGCGACGCAAGCCTCAACATTGATTCTGCGGTTCAGCGTTATTTGGAAGAAAATGTCCCGGCAGAAAAGCTCTCGTTGGGCGTACCTTTTTACGGTCCGGGTTGGGCGGGCGTGCCAAATGTGAATGACGGGTTATATCAATCCGGCAGTGAAGCCGCGCCCGGCACGCGCGAAGCCGGGTCATATACTTATGCAGATATCAAAAAGAATTATTTGACTGACGCAACGCGGCATTGGGACGCTGAAGCTTTCGTCCCGTGGTTTTACGATCCGGCTACGGGAATTTTTATCAGCTACGACGATCCGCAATCGCTGGAGGCAAAAGCCGGTTATGCGCGCGACCAAGGCTTGGGCGGCGTGATGATTTGGGATATTAGCCAAGGCGACGAAACGCTCTTTGACGCAATTTATGCGGGCTTATCCGCCGGCGGACCGCCGCGCCCAACGCCCATGCCCACCGTCACCGCGCCGCGCCCCTTTGAAGCGACGCTCCATGAAGTTCAAGGCATCACGGTAGATGGGAAGCTAGACGACTGGACTGGCGAACCAACCTTTACGCTGGATCAGCAAGCCCAAATTGTTTATAACGCCAACCCAAAAAGTTGGAAGGACGCGCAAGACCTTTCTATGCTGGCGTGGAGCGGCTGGACGGCTGAAGGTTTGTATTTCGCTTTTCAAGTCACCGACGATCTGCATAAGCAAATCACCGCCGATACCGATCTTTGGCACGGCGATCATGTTGAACTTCAATTTGATACGGAACTTGATAAAGATTACAACAACCCGGGCATGAACGAAGACGATTATCAAATTGGGATTTCGCTTGGCGACTTTGCAAAAATTCCGCCGGTTATTTACGCTTGGTTCAACGGACCAGAAGCGCCGGGCGCAATCACTTCCGGCAAACTCGCGTTCACGCAAACTGACAATGGCTATGTGTTGGAAGTTTTCCTCCCCAAAGAAGCCTTGGCGGGAATTGCGCTTGAGCCGGGCGCTACATTTGGAATGAATGTCAGCGTCAGCGATACGGATTTGGCTGATCAGGAAACGATGCTTTCCACATCCGCGATTCGCACATACGCCAATCCAATGACTTTTGGCAAGATCACGTTAGCAAAATAAATTGACTGATAATTAACCTAGTTTCAATGAAACAGCTTCAGAAAATTCTGAAGCTGTTTCATTTGGCATTATTTTGCTCGCGTCAGCGCCACTACTGGAATAACGCGATTCGTTTTACTGCGATATTCCGCAAAACTGGGCATGGCTGTCGCAATTTTTTCATAAACTTGCGTGCGCTCAGGCTCTTCCAAAACGTGCGCCTGCGCTTTGAGGGTTTCCGCGCCGACTTCCACCGTCACCAGCGGATTTGCCTGAATGTTGTAGAACCAATCCGGGTTGGTAGGCGCGCCGCCTTTGGATGCAACCACCAGCCAACGCTCGCCGTCCTGCATGTAAACTACCGGGTTGATGCGCTCCTGTCCGCTTTTGGCGCCTTTTGTATGCAAAAGCAGAAGGGACCCGAACCAACTTACCTTTCCGCCAGTTGCTCGGAATTCGTCAATCACTTTTTGATTTCGAGTATTCCATTCGTTCATCGTATAACTCCTTTGGTTTATAGTCAGGATGTTATAAAAATGCGCTTTCTTACCAGATAACGAATGCACATAACAAAAATACGCCAAAGGCTCTCGCCTTTGGCGTATTTTTTGTATTTTTTCAATTGAATTAAAGCGCTACGCCCATCACCGCCACAAAATGCGCGGCGGCGGCAAGCAAGACGAAGATGTGCCAAACTTCGTGAAAACCGAATACGCCGGGTTTGAAGTTGAATATTTTTGTGGCATAGACGATTGCGCCAAGCGTATAAATAATTCCGCCAATCAGGAGCCAAACAAAAACCCAAGTGGGCAAAGCGGAAAGCATCTGTCCGGCGGCTAAAACGCTGAACCACCCCATGACGACATAAATGCCCGCATTCAGCCAGCGCGGCGCTTTGATGTAAAAGATTTTTACGACAATGCCAATGATGGCCAGCGACCAGATCACGCTCAACATGCCCCATTTCCAAAAGCCTTCAAAGGCGTTCACGCAAAATGGCGTATACGTGCCGGCGATGAGTAGATAAATCGCCGAATGATCAATTTTCCTGAAAATTTCCAGCGCTTTATCTTTTACGCGCACCATGTGGTAAGTGGCGCTGGCGGAGAATAAAAGGATCAAACTCACGCCGTACACTGCCAACGAAATAATCTTTGTGGGCGTATCCCAGCCGACAATCAGCAAGGCGATCAAGCCTGCCAAAGCCAAAACGGCTCCGCCCCAATGCGTGAGGCTGTTCACGGGTTCACGAAATTTTTTTAACATTTTATTTCTTTCCTTTACTAAAATCTAAAACGACGGCTCGTTTGCGCGTGGCAACCCAGCCAAAAAACGCAACTACTAATCCAATCAGCGTCCACGTGATTTTATTGAAATATTCCAGATGATAGGCAACGCTCACTTTGGCAAGCATGGGCAGGGTTTCAAAATAGCGCACGTCCACTTCTCGACCGCTTTCGCTGGCGTAACCGTCAAGATCTAAAATGAAACGGCTTGTTTTTGGATAAAACGCAATTTCTTTTCCGGCGCTTGTCGTAAATTCAACTTTCCCCGTCCAGCAGGTTTTCGCGCCCGAACACTTTGCTACATTTGATAAAGCGCCGCTTGTTTTTACTCCGGCAAGGTCTAAATAAATTGCGCCCATTGTTGAAACACAAGTAATCAAAATAATTAAGCTACCAACCAGCAACGTAAGCCTTGCCCAAATTGAAATTTTCTTTTCTTCAGTTGTCCGCGCGTTTTCCATATTTATTTTCCAGATCCGCTATTTTTGAGCGATTACCACTAATAATTGACTCGATTTTACTTCAACAATCTCAACTTGTACGTCAAAACCTGCCCGAATGAACGGTTCTTTCAATTTTGTTTGGAGCGCCGCATTTAGCGCGGCTGGGCTTTCGCCGGTGATTCGATACAGCCATTGGAGAAATCCGCTCTTCGGAAATGCCGCCGGCAGAACGATCAGCCGGCCGCCATTCCGCAAAACCCTTTTTATCTCCGCCAAAGTTTGGTTATCAAAAATATATTCGGTGGGAAATGTGGAAATGACGCAATCAAAAGCTTGATTTGGATACGGCAACGCCTGCGCGATTCCGCGCGCGAGTTGTTGATGCGCCCCCACCCGCCTTTTGGCAAGCCCAGCCATCTGACTAGATTCATCTATCCCAAACAGAGTCAAGCCCCGGCTGGATAAGAAGCGCTGTAAATGCCCGGGACCAAAACCAAGCTCTAGGATGCGCGTCCCGCTGATAAACGGCAGAATGCTCCGCCCCCAGTTTTTCCATTGACCAAACGATACAAACGCCGCGACAAAATCATAAGCGAAGGCAAAGGGATGATAAAGCAGGCGAAAGAACGCCCGCATAAACTTACGCATTAACATAAAAAAAGAAAGGGCTTGGCGAATAGCCAAGCCCTTTGGATTTCTTCGCTACCCAGCGGCGGAAGCGTCTTCGCCTTTGCTGGCGGTTTTGCGAACTGCATCCAACGCGCCTTTACTGCGTTCACGCACTTCGCTGACGATGCCAGCGCCACGCTCGCGGACTTCATTGGCGAGTTCGGTGGCGCGTTCGCGCGCAATTTTGGTCAATTCGTCGGCGCGGGCGCGGGCTTCAGCGGCGGCTGATTCGGCGCGCGCGAGCACTTCTTCGGCAGATTGGGAAGCGCGATCGCGCAGTTCGATGGATTTATCTTTGATCAATGCGCGCGTCTCTTCGCCGGATTGCGGCGCAAACAGTAAAGCGACCACAGCGCCAGTTAAACCGCCAACCACAAAACCTACGAGGAAGGCTCCAAATTCATCACGGTCATCAGACATGGTATTTCTCCTTTTATGCTTTATTTGAGCGCTGTCATGCGCTACTTGTAATTACGGATTTATAACTACTTGGGTTTTATTCCCATTAATTCTAACATACGCCGCAAGCCTGCCAGATAGCCGTTTAGTTTGATAACCGGCTCGACGACATTTTCGCCAAGAAATTCCGCAGTGCCGCGTAAAGTGTTGACCGTTTCGGTCGTGGCTTGCAAAATCGGCTTGACTTCGTTTTGCAATAGATTGATCAGGCTGGCAAGTTGCAGGATCAGCACAATCAGCGCAACGCCAATCACCAGAGATTCTAAGGCGACCACGATAATAAATACGTCTCGAATTTTATCGGTTGGCGTGGCGGGTTGAAGCAGGAAATAAATAGCCACACCCAGCAAAACCAGCAGGAAAACAATTCCGGCAACAATACCGGTGAGAATCATCTTCTGCTTGCGTTCGGCTTCTTGAAGCGCGGCAAGTTCTTCCGCAGTCATGGGCGGCGGAGCAGATGGAGCGGCTTGTGGAGGCAATTGAGGCGTAACCATGTTTGAATTATAGCATTGTATTAATGAATAACGCTTAAAACTTATCCAGAACTAAGCCTGTTTTTGTTTGCAAGTACAATGCGTGGCGATGAAGAATCCGCTTTTTATTATTCTCATGGGCGTTTCTGGTTCTGGAAAAACCGTCGTTGGCAAAGCGCTCGCGCAAAAATTAGGCTGGGATTTTTACGACGCGGATGATTTTCATCCGCCGGAAAATATTGCCAAAATGACGCGCGGCATCCCGCTCGACGATACAGACCGCGCCTTATGGCTGGTCCAACTCGCCGCATTGGCTTTAGCCACGCTGGAACAGGAACGCTCCGCCGTGTTGGCTTGCTCTGCGCTGAAAGAAAACTATCGCCAGCGTTTAGCCGGCGATAGTAAAAATGTAAAATTTGTTTATCTCAAAGGCAGTTACGCTTTGATATACGCGCGTTTGTCTGAGCGTAAGAATCACTACATGAAAGCGGACCTGCTCCAAAGTCAGTTTGCGGCGCTGGAAGAACCGCTGAATGCGTTAACTGTAGATATATCCCTGCCCGTAGATGAAATCGTCAAGACGATTGTGCGCGAACTTTTTGCTTATCCACATACCCCTTAAGCGCACTCGCCGCTCTAACCAGCGGGAGCGCCAACTTCCCAGCGGTTGTAATTGCATAAACGCCAGAGCGCATTGGGCGGCGATGGGGCCAAAGGCGGTTGATGTATTCTGCCGTTTCCGCCGCGCCGCTATCCAGTAGTTTAAATTTATAGGGGAGATTATTTTTAGTTTCCAACCAACGTAATTCATTCAAAATCCCGGGCGAGCCTTGCGCATATTTTGGATTCCAGCCAATTTTGAAGCCGATGGCTTCGTCGCCAGAAATCAGCGTAATGCTGGAAGCAATCACTTCGGCGTTGACGGAAAGTTCGGCAAACAAAGCTCTTCCTTTTTGACTAAAACCCGCCGCCATCTCGCGGAAAAAAGCGACATCATTCGCATTAGATTTTAGAGAAGTGCCTTGCTCGCCCTTCCAGCCCATATTTTCCAATTCAAGGAAACGCTCAACTGTGTCAGGTGTCACAGAAGCGCCGTAGCTCCAAGTGGATTGAACGGGACCCAACTCTTCCAAATATGTCATTCCGCGCCGAATCGTTTTTCGCATCTTTTTACTATACAGTTCTTGACTGGGGATCGCGCTCAATTCGTCCGGTCGAATCGCCGCGCGCTCCCATTCACGAAAGGCAAACCATTGCATCCCAGCGGCATTAGCCGCATTTTGCTCAATTGCGGCTAATGCGCCGCTAGCGGCGCGGTCGCGCGCGACAAGCGCGTGCCAACTTCCCTGGGGCTTGGAAAAATAATCAAAGATAACTTCCATCACCTCAGCCGCATAAGCGCGATCCACTAAATAGCCGGATAAAAAGGAGTATTCTGAAAAGCCCAAACTCAGGTGCGGGAGCGGGAAATATTTATCAGGTTTTGAGAGTCGCAGGGCGACGAAGCCAACCAGTTGAGAAGAATTAGCCGAAACTTTTTCAACAAACAAGCCGAAGGGCTGCGCCTTCGCGGATAAATATTTAATCGCCGGAATGACAAAATGCGGAGAAAGAAAAGCGTTCGGTTCTAATGCCCGATCTTCCAATTCCTCCCATGCGCGAATAAGTTCTTCGTCAAATTCTTGAAGGGTCAATCTACGTAATCTAAATTCAGTTTTCAAAGCGTCTCACATTGATTTCCAAAGCGGATTTTATCAGAGTTGAAGCAAAGATTTGGCGCAGGTATAATCTAGGTCAGCAAAAAAAGCTAGGCAAATTAGCTTTCAAAGGAGCAGTATGTCCAACGCATTCACCCTCGTCCAAGAAGCCCAGATCGCCGAATTAAATTGTGAAGCAAAGTTATACGAACACAAGCGTACAGGCGCGCGCTTGCTTTCCATTATCAACGCTGACGAGAACAAAGTTTTCTCGATCAACTTCCGCACCACGCCCAAAGATTCGACTGGCGTAGCGCATATTTTGGAGCATTCAGTTTTAGGCGGCTCGGAGAAATACCCCGTCAAAGAGCCATTTGTGGAATTGCTCAAAGGTTCGTTGGCGACTTTCGTCAACGCCTTCACCTATCCCGATAAAACCTGTTATCCGATTGCCAGCCAAAATCACAAAGATTTTTATAATTTAATTGACGTGTACATGGATGCAGTTTTACATCCGCGCATTACCGAGCAGACCTTAATGCAAGAAGGCTGGCATTATGAAATTGAAGACGCCAAAGAGCCGCTCGCTTACAAAGGCGTAGTGTTTAATGAAATGAAGGGCGCGTATTCCTCACCTGAAAATTTATTAGCCAGAACCATACAACAATCGCTATTTCCCAAACATACTTACGGCGTGGATTCTGGCGGCGACCCAGCCGAAATGCCCAACCTCACTTATGAAAACTTCAAAGGCTTTTGGGAAAGCTATTACCACCCATCCAATGCCTTCATTTTCTTTTATGGCAACGACGATCCTGAAAAACGCTTGAAGTTAATGGAAGGCTATCTCAAAGGTTATAAAAGAAAGAAGGTCAAATCTTCTGTGCCGTTGGCAAAGCCGTTCAAGCGCGCCAAGAAAATTAATTACAGCTACGATGCAGGCGCAGACGCGGAAGACCTCGA
>JADLCG010000126.1 GCA_020847355.1 Anaerolineales bacterium
AATTTGACAAAGCGCTTTTGCTCTTTGCTGGCGGAAGCTCTCAGCGCTCTCATGCGAGTCCTAATTTGCTTTTGAAGAATGGAATGGTTTTGCGAATGCCTTCTTCGAGATTGACTTTTGGCTCCCAGTTTAGAATTTCTTTGGCGCGCGTGATGTTGGGCTGGCGTTGTTGCGGGTCACGGGCGCTGCGCGCATCCTCGACAAAAGTGATGCCCGCCGGATTGCCAGTGATCTTATTGATCGCTTCGGCGAACTGGAGAATGGTCATCTCCACCGGATTGCCAATGTTGACCGGCAGGTGTTCGCTGGAATATAACAGCTTGACGATGCCGTCCACTAGATCGTCCACATAGCAGAATGAGCGGGTTTGGCTTCCGTTTCCGTAAACGGTGAGGGGCTGGTTTAGTAGCGCTTGTTTCAATAGATTCGGTAAGGCGCGCCCGTCTTCCAAATCCATGCGCGGACCGTAAGTGTTGAAGATGCGGACAATGCTCGTGTTTACGCCGTGAAAGCGGTGATACGCCATTGTCAGGGATTCGGCAAAACGCTTGGCTTCGTCATAGACGGCGCGCGTGCCGACCGGGTCCACGTTGCCGGCATAATCTTCGGTCTGCGGGTGAACTAATGGGTCGCCGTAGATTTCGCTGGTGGAAGCCAACAGGAATTTGGCGTTATGCGCGCGCGCAATGCCGAGGCAATTGTGCGTGCCGAGCGCTCCGGCTTTCATCGTTTGAATCGGTAGGTTGAAATAACCGGATTTAGATTGCGGGTTGGGGCTGGCAGGCGAAGCGAAGTGGAGAATCGCGTCCACTTTTTCCGGCACAAATATATAGTTAGAAATGTCCCGCTTGTAAAAGGAGAATTTCTCGTTGCCTGCCAAATGGGCGATGTTATCTGGGTTGCCGGTGATGAAGTTATCCATGCCGATAATTTCATGCCCGTCGCCGAGCAGTTTGTCGCTGAGGTGTGAGCCGAGAAAGCCCGCCGCGCCTGTGATTAGAATTCGCATGTATCCTCTGTTTCCATATTTTTTTATTTCCAATCTATGCGGCTGATCAAACCGTCTCCGGTCACTTGATATGCCGCGCTGGTCACGCTGTTGATCAACCATAAATTGCCTTGATAGCTGACTGCTATGAAGTTTTCAGTCTGCCCTTCGAGCGGGGCAGGCGACCAAACCGGCGTTTGCGGCTCGATGCCGCTTGAATCGGTCGGCGGGAAGAGCGCGTAGGCGTTTGAGCCGTCTCGATCCATAACCATCAGCCGGTAGCGGCTGGTTTCGCTTTGTTCTGTGAAAATCGCCTGCAAGTATGCCACCTGAAAATTTCTCTCGCGTCCGTCCGGTTGCACGGGCGAAGCGGACGGGTAAGAGAACATGCCGGAAGAACTCACCATCGAAACGCTCGCGTCA
The DNA here is from genome assembly GCA_020847355.1 of Anaerolineales bacterium. GTDB lineage: Bacteria > Chloroflexota > Anaerolineae > Anaerolineales > Villigracilaceae > Villigracilis. The sequence goes on from JADLCG010000126.1 coordinate 1,412, forward strand.
CTGCTAAAAGATAAGGCGGAAAGATCAAAGAAAGGCGATTCTTCGTTTGTGATTGGCGCGGGCGCGGGCGCATGTGTAATGTAATATAAAGTCTTGTTATCGCCGCCCCAGGCGATGGGCGGAATCCAAGCCCAATCGCTGTGCGTATTGAACGGCGTGAGGTTGAACAGCGGTTTGAGATAGCCGCCATCTTGATCTACCAAGCCGATTTGATCCGGTCTGGCGTAGGCTAAGCGCCCGTCGTCGGAATAGGCGAAGGACATACCCCACCAACCGTAAACGCCGCCGCTATTTGCGTCTAACATTTTCCGCGGACTTCCGCCAGTAATGCTCACGCGATAGAGATCGTTATTTGCCTGCCAGCCCGGCGCGGCGCTGCGCGGTTCTACGGTTGAGTATGCCACCGAGTTTGTGCCCGGAATCCAAGCCGCAAAATGCACCACATTGTAAGCCTGCAACCACATGGGCTTAGGTTCGATGTTTTTTGTGCGTACCGCCCAGAGCGTGTTAATTTCTTGATCCAAAGGTTTCTTTGATTTTCTCGTAAAAATTAGGTATTCGCCATTGGGCGAAAGCGTGAAGATGCGTCCGTCTAAATCGCCCGTGCTGACGATCAGCCGGCGATTGGCGGTCGAGCCTTCCATGATCCACGCATTGCCTCCCGCAAGATACACCAACGCGCCGGGGATATTCAGCGGCGTGAAAGAGGCTTGCGCTCCAACCATGACGATTTCCGGCAGAGCTTCGGTTAATACAACCGTCTTAACTGCATTTTTACTAACTTCCACGCCGTTTTCGATAATCCGGCGATAGGTCACTTCTTGCGAACCGTTGATCCCAGCCTGCACCAAACGGGTTTCGCCTTCGGGCAAAGTTTCGTTCCGCACGAGTTGTCTTTCGTAAGGCACAACCACTTGTTCTGTTTCAAAAACTTCTTCAACGCGGGTGAGATTGATCGTATCTCCGGCGTTGACAACCGCGTAAAATGGCGGCTCAGAGCGATCTAAACTCCCCGGCGTAATGCCGGCGCTGTGCAAGGCTTGCGTAACCGTACTGCCGGATTGCGTCTGGACTTGTATAGATTTCCCGTCTGTGTTGATCGTTACTGTAATTTCGTCGTTAATTTGCGGCGAACGGCAGGAAGCTATCAGCAAAGTAAGCGCTAATAGAATGGCAAACAGGCGAAGGCGAGGAAGAGGCGGGCGCATGTCGCGGTATAATCCAGCCGCTATTTGATCCTTCCGGTGAGAGTCATGATCCCATCGGCGATGGTGATGGTTTCAATGCGTAAGCCCGTGGCGACTGGACCGAACGAGCCGGTGAATGCCTCTTTGATGACTGAACTGATCGCGCTGGTGAGACCTTCGGGCGCATCTACCGGACCGAAATCTGCTTTGGCGATGCTGATAGTGGGCAGTCCCGTTGCCGGGTCCACGCCGACGTTCATTGTGATCAGCATGTTAGCGGTGAAATAACCCTGCGTAATTTTTCCGTATAATTGCATTTGACCGTCGCGCAGTAAAACTTGCGGGTCGGTAAACGGCGGGTTGGTTTGCGCCTGAATTTTTTCGGCAATGTAGGCAGTGATTTGCGCTTCGGTAATTTGAACGGTGATCACGCCAGATTCTGCTCCGGTGGTCAATGCGGAATCAAACTGCGCTTGCAAAGTGGCGACGTCGCCGCTTGAGGTTTGAATAACTTGTGCGGGATAATCGGGTCCGCCGACAGAAATGGAGCAAGCCAATGCGCCAAGCGCCAATGCGGCGCCGAAAATGATCGAGATTTTTGTTTTTGTATTCATAAAATAACCTTGTAAGATAAAGTCCAATGATTAAGCGGAGCAATTATAGCATGAGCGAATTACAAAACATCCCCGCCCCAGAATCGGCAATTGAATTGTCACTTGCCGCAAAAATTGAGGCAATGCTGTTCGTTTCAGCCGAGCCGGTGGCGGTGGCACAACTGGCGGCGGCGCTGGAAGTAACTGCCAGCGTGGTGGAAAAAGGCTTGAAGGAATTAGAGGAATTGTTGGCGAAGCGCGGCTTGCGTTTGCAGAGAAACGCCGGGCGCGGCGTGCAAATGACCACTGCGCCAGAGATTGCTTCTTTGGTTGAGAAATTTTTGGGCTTGGAGGCGGTGACGCACTTAAGCCGCGCCGCTTTGGAGACTTTAGCGATTATCGCGTATCAACAGCCTTGTACGCGCCCGCATGTGGATTCAGTTCGCGGAGTCAACAGCGACGGCATGATGAAAAGCTTATTGAGCAAGGGCTTGATTCAGGAAGCCGGACGGGCGGAAGGTCCGGGCAGACCGATTTTATACTCCACTTCGCCGGAGTTTTTGCAACACTTTGGGTTGAGTTCCATTGTGGAATTGCCGCCCTTGGTCTTGCAAACTGAAGTGGAAAGCGAACATAACGATTTGTTGAAAGGGTAAGCTATGCAAGAACGAATTCAAAAATTATTAGCCCAAGCCGGGTATGGCTCGCGCCGCGCCTGCGAAGAATTTATTATCGCGGGCCGCGTACGCGTTAATGGGCAAGTGGCGGAACTCGGTCAGAAAGCCGATTTGACGCTTGATAAAGTGACGCTGGACGGCAAAGCCTTGCCAAAGCTAGAAGCGCTCACGTATATCGCGCTCTATAAGCCGAGAAATGTCATCTCCGCTTCGGAAGATCAGGAGCGGCAAACCGTGCGGGATTTGATTCCGGTTGAAGGTCATTTATATCCCGTGGGCCGCTTGGACTTTGATTCCGAAGGCTTGATTTTGATGACCAACGACGGCGACCTAACCAACAAGTTGACTCATCCGCGCTACGGGCATGAGAAGGAATATCGTGTCCTTTTGGCGCGCCGCCCGGACGAAGAACAGCTTGCCACTTGGCGCAGAGGCGTGATTTTAGAAGATGGCTCTCAAACGCAACCATGTGACGTGCGTTTTGTCTCTACTTCTGGAAAAGGCGCTTGGGTGCGCGTGGTGATGGGCGAAGGCAAGAAACGTCAAATCCGCGAAACGGGACGCTTGCTTGGTTTGCCAGTTGTGAAAATTATCCGAATGCGTATCGGCACATTACGCTTGGGAAGTTTGAAACCCAAAGAATGGCGCTATTTGACCGAGGACGAAATTGCCGAGTTGAAAGGCGGAAAAACTTCCGTCGCCGACTCGAGATTTACAAGAAAGCCAGCCGCAAAAAGGACTTGGACGAAAAATAGAACCGAACCTAAAACTGGAACAAAGCGACCTTGGCAGAAAAAAGACGGGGAGCGGCAACCTGCGGCGAAAAAGAGTTGGACAAAAAAAGAAGGAACGAACCAGCCGTTTCGCAAACCTGAAAGAGACAAATCTGGAAGAAATAAAAAAACGGGATAATCCCGTTTTTTTATTTGACCTTTTGCCGTTTTATTATGAATTATAAAAATTCATAATCCAATTGATCGAGTGCGCGCCAGCATAAGCGAACATCGCCATCTTGATAGTCTGACCAACCCAGCAGGCGAGGAGAAATTTCCACAGCGGAATCTTCACAATCCCAGCCGCCATGCCCGCCAAATCAAAAAACGGGTTGGGAATCGCCGCGAGAATCAAGATCACCCACGCGCCGTATTTTTTTACCCAAGGGTAAATGCGCTCAAAGATTTTCGTATTCTCGATCAGCGCTTGCCCGCTAGAGCCAGCCAAATAGCCGGTCAATTCGCCGACTGCGCCTCCCGCTCCGGCGGCGAGAGTCACGCCCAGCGGATTGAAGACGCTTCCCATCGCAAAGACCACCGCCACGCCCGGCGCGGGCAAAATCACAGTTGCGTTTGCGATCAGCATGATCAAGAAAATGCCCGGATAGCCATAGGTTGAAAATTCTTCAACATGCTCGCGGATGCTGTACACGTAAACCGTGATGCCGATAACCGCTAAAAGCGCCAAGACGCGCAGAAGATTGATCCAAACGCCGGTAGTTTTAGGAGGCGTTGGCGGCTGGCTCGGTTGAGCAATGGTCAGCGCCTCCGTGTGTGCCGGTTGAGCTTTAACTTTAAGCTTTGAAGTTTTGGCTTTTGAGTTTTGACCTACAGCCTTCAACCGTTGATTGGCAGTCTTCTGCGGTTTTCGACTTGCGCTTTTTTTAGCTTTCTTCAATCGTAACCTTGATGATTTTGACGGCGGGCGCGTTCGCATTGCCCGGATCGCGCGGAGGGATGGACATTAATACATCCAAGCCTTCAACGACCTGCCCAAACACGCTGTGCCGATTATCTAAATGCGGAGTCGGTAAGTGCGTGATGAAGAATTGCGAGCCATTGGTTCCCGGTCCTGCATTCGCCATGGAAAGTATGCCTTGCTTATCGTGGCGCAGGCTGGGATGAAATTCGTCTTCAAATTTATAGCCGGGTCCGCCGCGTCCAGTTCCGGTAGGGTCGCCGCCTTGCGCCATGAAGTTTGAGATCACGCGATGAAAGATAACGCCGTCATAATAGCCTTCGCGCGCTAGAAAGACGAAGTTATTGACCGTCTTTGGAGTTTTGTCCGCGAACAACTCAATTACCATTGTGCCTTTGTCGGTTTCCATATGAGCTTTGTACTTTTTAGCCGGGTCAATTTGCATTGCGGGCAGGGTCGTCCATTGTTTTGTCATTTTTTCTCCTTATTTTTTATGATCTATTGGTTGTATGCAAGCTGTCTACTTTAACAAGACTTATGCGGACAAACTTGCTGACTGGCTTTACATAAAGCCTTAGCATAATAAAGATTCGATTCGAGCTACCACCATATCCAACGCCGCAGTATTATGCCCGCCTTCGGGGATGATCACGTCGGCATAACGTTTGGAAGGCTCGACAAATTCCAAGTGCATGGGGCGCACGGTGTTTTGATACTGCTGAATTACCGATTCGGTCGAGCGGCCTCTTTCGGTAATATCGCGATGCAAGCGCCGAATGAAACGCAAATCCGAATCGGTATCCACGAAAATTTTCACGTCAAACCATTTGCGTAGCTCAGCGTCCACAAAAATTAAAATACCTTCCACTAAAATCACGTTGCTTGGATAAACTGTGAATGTTTGAGCGGTGCGGCTATCCGTGGCGAAATCGTAAATTGGAACGGCAACCGGCTTCAAGTCGCGTAGCGTGGCGATGTGCTGAATCAATAACTCGGTTTCAAGCGCGTTCGGATGGTCAAAGTTAAGCTCTGCATGTTGCGTGGAAGGCAGAGCCGATAAATCGCGATAATACGAATCCTGCTGAAGGTAAGCGATGCGGTCGCGCCCAACGCGTTTGAGAATTTCATTGGCGACAGTTGTTTTGCCAGAACCGGAGCCTCCGGCAATGCCAATCACCAAGGGGATTTTATGACTCATGCGTAAATTATAGCAAATGCGCGATGCAGACTTAACTGTGAGTTGGTTGCCAGCTCGCGATATTTTCTACGCTCAAACGCCAAAGCTGTAAACGATGCCGACGGTGCCAGGTCCAGTGTGCGCGCCGACCACCGGACTGACTTCTGAGAGCATTGATTCTACCGCCTTGAAGCGCTCAACGCCCTGCGTTAGCAAATTCTTGGCATCCTCTGCCGCGTTGGCGTGAAGCGTGCCCAAACGAATATTTGATTTCCCGGAAACTTTCTCGCCGACCAATTCCAGCAGGCGTTCATGCGCTTTTGATTTGGTGCGGATACGATCCAGCGCTTCGACTTTGCCTTCTTTGAGTCCTAAAATGGGTTTGAGATTTAACGCCGAGCCGATGAAGCGCTGTGCGCCGCCAATCCGCCCGCCGCGATGTAGAAATTCCAAAGTATCTACCGCGAAAAAGATTCCCGAATTTTCTCTAGTTTGCTCGGCGACTTGAACGCATTCTTGGACGGACGCGCCGCCTTCCGCCGCGCGCGCCGCGGCTAACGCGATGAAGCCAAGCGCCAGCGATGTGGAAAGGCTATCTACCAGCGTCACTTTTTCTCCGGCGGCGCCCATCAACTCTTTAGCTTGCGAAGCGGATTGCAAAGTGCCGGATAATTTAGAAGAGATGAAAATTCCCAACACCTCAAACCCCTGCTCGATGAGCGGCTGAAAAGCGGCTTGCATCACAGCCGGAGTAGCTTGAGAGGTGGAAGGCATCGCTTTAGCGCTTTTTAAGCGCGTATAAAATTCGCTGGGCTGAATATCTACGCCGTCGTTGAAGATTTCATCTCCCCAAATCAATTGCAAGGGCGTAATTGAAAAATTATATTGTTTGATATATTCCTTGGGTAAAAAAGAAGAACTGTCAGTAACAATAGCTATTTTAGGCATTTTATTCTCCAAAAAAGATTTAGTTTTGCGCTGGCATCGCGCCAATTCTACCCGTTATGGGGGATTGCGGGTATGCGAAAAATGATTCTTGGCGCTCATGGTATAATCTCGTTCCGAATTGGAAATGATGCGAAGAATTAAACACAGGAGCCTATCTTGGCCTTCAATCCTATTAACTGGCTGTTAGGCATTTTCTCTCTCGATATTGCGATAGACCTAGGCACCGCAAACACGTTAGTTCATGTTCGCGGAAAGGGGATTGTAATTAATGAACCTTCTTGGGTAACCGTTGACAAAAAACTTCGTCAGCCGTTGGCGATTGGTCTTGAGGCGAAGGAAATGGTCGGACGTACGCCGAGCAACGTGATGGTCGTGCGCCCCGTCCGCGACGGCGTGATCTCCGAGTTTGACGTGGCTCAGGTGATGCTCGAATATTTCATTGGCAAAGTCCACGAGCAGAGCATGGTGCCGCTCCCCAGACCGCGCGTGATCGTTGGTTTGCCCACCGGCGTAACCGAAGTGGAAAAACGCGCAGTTTACGATGCCGTGATGGCTTCGGGCGCGCGTCAAGCCATGTTGATTGAAGAGCCGATCGCGGCCGCGCTCGGGGCTGGTCTGCCGATCGGCGAGATTCGCGGCTCGATGGTTGTAGACATCGGCGGCGGCACGACTGAAGTGGCGGTTATGTCCATGAGCGGCGTAGTCGCTTCGCGCTCCTTGCGCGTGGCTGGCGACGAATTAAATCAAGATATCGTTCAGTATTTACGCAATAAATATAATCTATTGGTCGGCGAAGGCATTGCCGAACAAGTCAAATGGCAAATTGGTTCGGCGTATCCCTTACAGCCGGAGAAGACGATGGAAGTGCGCGGGCGCAATCTCGTCACCGGTTTGCCGGAAACAGTTGAAGTTTCTTCCATTGAAATTCGTGAAGCGCTAGCGAGTTCCGTGCAGGTGATTTTAGACACCGTCCGCGATGCGTTGGATGAGATTCCGCCGGAAATTGTCGCCGACTTGATGGACATTGGCATTTGTCTGGCGGGCGGTGGCGCATTATTGCAGGGCTTGGCGGAGCGCCTCACTGACGAACTGAAACTGCGCGTTTGGGTGGCGGAAGATCCGCTCACGTGCGTGGCGCGCGGCGCGGCAATTATCTTTGAGGATTTACCCGTGCTTGGGCGTTATCTGGTCGGCTTGGAGCGCGGAAGTACGCGCCACATCCCCGGATAATTTTGCTTGACGCTTGTTAGAAAATAAAGCATGAATCCCCGTTCTTTGCAAACAACTATTATATTTTTGGTCGTCGGCGGAATTTTGATTCTCGCGCTGGGCGGCTTTTTTGGCTCCGCCTCGCAACGGCTTGATCTCGGCTTGATTCAACTTCAAACGTGGTTTGCCTCGCGCTTTCAAGGGATGCAGGATTTCTTCACCGCGCCGCGCGATATTATTTCTTTGCGCGCGCGCAATGCCGAATTAGAAGCGCAGGTTTCCCAACTGCAAACCCAAGTGATCGAATTACAACAGCGCGTGAACGAAACTGAAATCCTCGCCGCGCTTGTGGATTTTTCGCGCACCAACCCAGAGAGCGCTTATAAAGCGGCGGCAGTCATCGGGCGCGATCCCAGTCCGTTTTTACATTACATCATTATCAACCGCGGCTCAAATGACAATATTCGCCGGGGAATGCCGGTGGTTACAAACCAAGGCTTGGTTGGGCGGGTGGACGCCGTGATTGCGGACGCCGCTCGCGTCCAGTTGATCACAGACCCGGCTTCCAATGTGAATGTGTATTTGCAAAATGCCGAAGTCAGCGCCGTTCTGCTCGGTTCGGCAGGCAACGCCGCTTCGTTGGATATGATCCCTCAAAATGCCGTAGTTAAGCCGGGTGATATCATCCTCACTTCCGGTTTGGGTGGGGGCTATCCGCCGGACTTGATCGTCGGTCAAGTTGTTACGCTCCGCACGCTGGAATTTGAATTATTTCAACAGGCGACCGTGCAAAGCGCCGTTGATTTTTCGCGCCTCGATATTGTCTTGGTTATTACCAACTTCCGCCCAGTGGATATTGCTCCGCTTGAGCCTTAATCCGAATGCCGGTTAATGAATGCGTAATTTAATCGCGTTTCCGCTTTTGTTGTTGGCAGTTATCCTTCAATCTTCAGTAATTAGCCAAATCAAATTGATCTCAGGCTCCGCCGATTTACTATTGGTGATCTTGGCGGCTTGGACCTTGCAAGAGAACGTTAAAACCGCTTGGCATTGGGCGGCTATCGCTTGCCTTTTAACCAGCTTTGTTTCGCGTTTGCCTTGGTTCGCATTCGCGCTCGGCTATGTGACTGTTGTTTATCTGGCGCAGGCTTTGCAGAGAAGAGTTTGGCAAGCGCCGTTGTTAGCCATGTTTAGCGTCACCTTTGCGGGGACTTTGGCTCTGCATTTGATTTCATTCGTTGTTTTGAGATTGTCCGGCGCGCCTTTGGCGTTCAATGACGCTTTTGGATTAATTACCCTGCCGAGTTTATTATTAAATATGCTTTTAGCCATTCCGGTTTATACTTTCATCCGTGATTTGGCGCGTTGGGTAAACCCGCCTGAGGAGTAATAATGAGTTCTAGCTCTGTATCTAAACCTGCCCGTTTTGAGCCGTGGCGGCTCGGCATGGTTTATGCGGTGATTTTCTTGGGGCTAACCGGTTTGTTGTCGCGTCTTGTGTATCTGCAAGTAATACAAGGCGCAAATTGGGATGTGCGCGCAGTGGATAACTATACTGAGCGCGTGAGCATTCCCGCGGCGCGCGGCATTATCTACGATCGGAACGGCTACATCCTCGCCAGAAATATTGCCGCTTATAACATTGTCATCACCCCGGCAGGTTTGCCAGACGATGAAGCCGATATTCAAAATATCTATCGCGAATTATCAGATTTGATTGACGTGCCGGTGGGCGGACCCGTTACCGAAGAATCGCTTGAAAACGCCAAGCTGTTTTCAGTCTGTACGCCCGGGCTGGGCATTTCTCAAATGGTAGCCTTGCAGGATTCGCTGGCGCCGTATACTCCGGTCAAGATTAAATGCAATGTCTCGGAGGAGATTGCGCGCATGGTTCAAGAAAAAAGCGCGGACTGGGAAGGCGTCTCGGTTGAAGTAGAACCGATTCGAGATTATCCCACCGGCGCGCTTACCGCCAACCTGATCGGCTTTCTTGGACCGATTCCTGCCTCGCAGGAAAAAGAATATGTCGAGTTGGGCTTTGTGCCAAACCGCGATAAGATCGGCTATTCCGGCGTTGAAGCTTCTATGCAGGAAATCCTCGCCGGTAAAAACGGCTTGCGGGTGGTCAAAGTGGATGTGGCGGGGCAAGAACTCGAAAATCTAGAGTCCCCTTTGGATTCAGTCGCCGGACATAATGTCTATCTGACGATTGATACCCGCTTGCAATCTATCGCTGACGCTTCCTTGAAAGAAGAGATTCGCTTTTGGAATACCTATCTGAGAGAACTCCGCATTTCAAGCGGCGTAGTGATCGCCATGAACCCAAAGACCGGCGAAATATTGGCGATGGTCTCGTATCCCACTTATGAAAATAATCGCTTTGCTAGAATTATCCCCGCTTATTATTATCAGCAATTGAGTCAAGACCCCACCAAGCCCCTGTTGAATAACGCGATCTCGGCAGAGTTCCCGCCCGGCTCGGTATTCAAATTATCAACCGCCACCGGAGCCTTCAACGAAGGCATCATAGATTTGAACACGATCGTGGACGCGCCCGGGAAATTGGAACTTTGCGAAAAGTTCAACCCCAACGATCCTTGTACTGGACTTAATGTGCGCCCGTTCGTAGATCACATCTACGAGAAAAAGCCGGAGGGCTTTGGTCCAATCAGCTTTTTGCAATGTATCGCGTACTCCAGCAACGTATGCTTTTATAAATTGGGCGGCGGTTACTTTGATCAAATTGCGCAAGGCGGACTTGGGATTGAGCGCTTAGGTCAATACGCCGAAGCCTTAGGCTATAACAAACGTTCCGGCATCGAATTGCTCGGCGAGCAAGACGGCTTGATTCCTTCCCCAGCCTGGAAGCGCGTCAACACCGGCGAGAACTGGTCCACAGGCGATACTTATATTGCCAGCGTCGGACAAGGCTACGTGCTGGCTACCCCGCTCCAAGTTTTGATGTCTGGCGCGACGATTGCCAATGGCGGCAAATTAATGCAACCAACCATCATTCGTCAAGTGACGGATGGTCAGGGCGAGGTTTCGTCGTATTGGTTCAACCCCGAAGATTTTGCAGTGACGCCTTTTGAGACTGAAAATAGCTACCAAATTTCGCCATTCACGCCAAACCTGAAATGGGACGTGACGGTCACGCCGCTGATCAAGGGCTACTCCTGCGACGATGGATATTGCAGTCTGACGGACGACCTGAAAGTTATCAGCCCCGAAGCGATCGCGGCAGTGCGGGCTGGCACGCGCTTGGCGGTAACTTCTACTCCATTTGGTACGTTATATAAAATGTTCAATAACTTCCCAATTGCGGTTGCCGGAAAGACCGGCACAGCCGAATATTGCGACGACGTGGCTCGCAAAAGAGAAAAATGCAACTTTGGTTCCTGGCCCACACACGCTTGGACGCTGGCTTACGCGCCGTATGACGACCCTGAAATTATCGTTGTGGCATTCGCTTACAACGGCGGCGAAGGCGCGAGTGTCGCCGCGCCGATCGTTCAAAAGGTAATTGAAGGCTATTTTGAATTAAAAGCGATTGATCTGGCTCAGGGAAATACGCCCATCGGGCAGTGAGTCTTTTGAAATCCTTCAGGTATAATTCAAAAAACATTTTTTCAAGTGGATGGCTGGATGGATCAAATCACTGCATTGGCGCAAATCAAAGGTATCCGTGATGGTTTACTGGCAACATTCGTGGAGGCTCCCTGGGATGAGCAAAGGCAGGCATTGCTCGCTCAAATAGACGAGAAGCCGGCTTTCTTTCAAGGCGCGCGCTTGGCGTTGGATATCGGCTCGCAGATTTTGAAAGTCAACGATTTGGTAGATTTGAGAGATTTGCTTTCTGAAAGAAACGTCTCGCTTTGGGCAGTGATCAGCGAATCCGTAGTTACCGAGCAGACCGCTCAACTGCTTGGTTTGGCTACCAGAATTTCAAAGCCCCGTCCGGAAGAACGCAAACAAGCGCCCGAAGTTAACGAAGAGACCGCCTTATTCGTCAATAAGACTTTGCGCTCCGGCACACGGATTGAATTTCCCGGAAATGTCGTGGTTGTCGGAGACGTAAACCCCGGCGCCGAAATAATTGCTGATGGAAATGTAATTGTTTGGGGCAGAGTTCGCGGTATGATTCACGCAGGTTGTAAGGGCAATCGTTCGGCGACCATCTGCGCGTTAGACCTTTCCGCTACGCAGTTGCGAATTGCAGACGAAGTTTCGGCAGTCTTACGACCGCAAAAAGATCCAAAACCTGAAATTGCCAGCATCAACAAAGAAGGTCGTTTACAAGCGGAACTGTGGCAGACAGGCTAAACTATTTTTAGGAATTATCTATGACAGCTCAAGTGATCACCGTTACTTCTGGAAAAGGCGGCGTTGGCAAAACTACCGCCGTAGCCAATCTGGCGAATGCGCTCGCTATGGATGGCAAACGCGTTGTCTGTATTGACGGCGATATTGGTTTACGCAATTTAGATGTGGTTATGGGTCTGGAGAATCGCATCGTTTACGATCTGGTGGATGTGATTGAAGGGCGTTGCAAACTTAAGCAAGCCATGATTCGCGATAAACGCTACCCGGAATTGTATTTGATCCCCGCCGCGCAAACCCGCGATAAGAATGCAGTTTCCCCTTCGGACATGGTGCGGATTTGTAACGATTTACGCGCCGATTCCGATTTTGTGATTATTGATTCGCCGGCGGGCATTGAGCGCGGCTTTCGCAATTCTATCGCGGCGGCAGACCGTGTTTTAGTCGTGACCAACCCGGAGGTCAGCGCGGTGCGCGATGCGGATCGCGTGGTGGGCATTCTGGAAGCGGAAGAAAAGGGCAGTCCGGCTTTAATTCTTAATCGCCTTAATCCAGCGTTGGTTAGAAATAACGATATGCTCTCCGCCGAGGACGTGTTGGATTTGTTAGGCATTCAACTGATCGGCATTGTGCCGGAAGACGAAACGGTGATTATTGGCTCTAATCGCGGCGCGCCAGTGGCGGCGGATGGGAAGAGTCGCGCCGGTCAGGCGTTTAGAAATATCGCCAAGCGTTTGCAAGGTCAGGACGTGCCGTTTATGGACTTAGAGCCGCAGAGCGGTTTATGGTCTGCAATTCAAAAGATCACCGGGAGGAAGTAGCCGATGAACTTCTTCACACGCAAGCGGAGCGCTTCCAGCGCGAAAGAACGTCTGCAATTAGTTCTGATTCATGATCGTACTGATCTCACTTTGGAAGAAATGGAAGCATTGAAAGACGATCTTTTGAAGACGATTGCCCGCCATATTGAAATTGACCCGGAAGCGATTCAAATCGGTTTGGAAAAAGACGGACGTGAACAGAGATTGGTTGCGGATATTCCGCTTCGCGGAGCCGCTCGCCGCCGCGCAGGTTAATCAAAAATGTCTCGTCCGCTCTCGTGGAGGAACTTTGATTTTCTCCTCTTAGGGGCTGTGGTTTTGGCTTCCGCTTTTGGCATCGCCATGATTCGTTCCGCAATTGCCGGAAACGAAGAACTGATCACATATCCAACTAGGCAAACTTATTTTCTAATCGTGGGGGTTGTCGTCATCTTCTTGCTCGCCGGCATAGATTATCGCTATTGGCTCTCCATTCATTGGTTGATCTATTTCGTAATGATGGGTTTCCTGATTTCGCTCTCCGGCTTGGGGCAGGCGGCTTTCGGCGCTCAGCGTTGGTTTCAAGTGGGCGTGCTGTTTTTACAGCCGACCGAATTTGCGAAGATCGTTATTATTCTGATTTTGGCGCGCTATTTTGAAAAGAGTCAATTCCAGCCGCGCGATCTAAAATGGCTCGGCTTTAGCTTGGCTTGGACGTGGGGCTTATTGATTTGGATTTTGCTCCAACCTAATTTAAGCAACGTGATCGTGACTATGGTGATCTGGTTTTTCATGGTTTGGATGAATCGGATCGAGCTAAAGACGCTTTTCTGGATGGGCGTTTCCGGCTTGGCGGGCGGCGCCTTAGCCTTCCCGTTTTTAGCGGATTATCAGAAACAGCGCGTGATCAACTTCCTCTTCCCAGACCCCAACGCGAGCTACGGCGCAATTTACAACGTGCAACAAGCTTTGATCGCCATCGGCTCGGGCGGTTTGTTTGGCAAAGGCTTTGGGCATGGCACGCAAACGCAACTCCGCTTTATGAAAGTGCGCCATACGGATTTTATTTTTTCCGTAATCTCCGAAGAATTTGGGCTAATCGGCGCAATTCTCGTGATCGCCACTGTTGGCTTTGTCGTTTGGCGTTGTATTCGCGCGGCGCAAAAATCGCGCGATGTTTCCGGCTCGATGATTGCGCTGGGCGTGGCGACCTTGCTCTTCTTTCAAGGCGCGGCGAACTTGGCGATGAACATGAATCTCATCCCGGTTTCCGGCTTGCCTCTGCCTTTCTTTAGCTATGGCGGCTCTGGCTTGATGTCCTTGATGGTCTGCGTGGGCTTGGTGGAAAGCGTCGCCATGCGGCATAAAAGCATGGATTTCTGACGACGCTCAACTTCTTTTCTTTTGGCTGGTTATGAAAAAAACATACGCGCTTGCTTTTCTACTCTTTCAAATTTTCGCCGTGACCTATTACGGTTATTTACGCATCCACAACGCAGAGCGCGTCAAACAGCCGCGCAGTTTTGGCGATACCGGAGAATATTTACACAACGCCAATTTGCCGATTCTCTCGCGTGAATTTTGGACCGACCTGCGCGCGCCCGGCACAGCCTTGCTTTGGAAAACGGTCAATTCAGACCCGGAACGCATCTTTCAACTCCAACTGTATCTTTCTATTTGCGCTTGGGCGCTGTTGGCTTACTGCGCTTCGCAAGCCCTCAAATCAAATTGGCTCAAGCCGCTTCTCTTTAGCTTAATTCTGGCTTTCAGTCTCAGCCGCGATATTTTCATGTGGGATCCATTTTTAGGAAGCGAATCCATCGCGCTTTCGTTTATGGCGCTTTTCCTCGCCGCTTCCATTTGGCTGATCCAAGAATGGAAAACGTATAAATTAGTTTTCATTTTATTTTTTGCGGTGGGCATGGTTCTCACGCGCGATACTTTTGCATATCTGCTCTTGATGGTTGCGCTGATCAACTTGCCTGTGTTTTGGCGCAGTCCATACCGCTCGAAAGCGCTGGCGCTTAGTTTTGCCTTCGTCGTCATCTTCGCGTTTAGCTCACAACTTGCGGAATTGGGCTTGCGTCCTTATCGAGCCATCCTAATGAACACCGCGCTTCGCATTTATCCTTCCAATGAATATACGGATTATTTCCGCCAACATGGAATGCCGATTAGCGAACGACTCGTTGAAATGTCGCGCAATCCGGAAGCCGGTCAAAAATTTGCAGTCAACATCGCCCTCACTTTCGACGACGATCAAGCGGCATATCGTCAATGGGCAAAAGCATCAGGATATGCTGAATATCTGAAATTTCTGTGGTTTTTCAAAGCCGATACGTTTCAAAAAGTTTTCACCGAAACCGCCGGTCAAAGTTTTTTTCCGGATGTTTTTTATTACACCGCCACCGGTTATCGCCCCATCATCAAGGATGCGCGCCTTGCGGAAATTTTATATCCCACGCGCTTTGGCTTATTTTTTTTCTTCATTGCCAATTTACTCGCCGCATTTTTTGTTCCAATTTTTTGGCGCAAACGCGAAGTCAACGGTTATATTCCACTGCTGATGATTCTGCTTTCATATCCGCAGGCAGTTTTAGTTTGGGCGGCAGACCCTAACGATATTGCGCGGCATTCCATCGCGCACAATGTTCTCATGCGCCTCGGCGTTTGGCTTCTCCTCTTTTTTGTTTTGGATTTTCTACTCCCCAGCCTTTACGCCCAATTGACATTCGGCAACCGTACAAAGAATCCCGCTTAAGCGCCGCGCCGCTTTCTTAACCTCGGCTTGGTCTTTGCCAAACGGCATTTTCTCAACGTTCAAATGTCGCAATTAAAATCCCCACGCCGATCAATGCGCCGCCGACGAGGAATAAGGGCGTAATTGCTTCAGCGAGGAAAAACCATCCGAGAAGCGTACCCACCACCGGCTGGGCAAAGAACGTCAACGAAGCGACAGCGGCAGGCAATTCCGCGAAGGCATAATTCCATAAAAACATCGCCAGCGCAGTGGAGATAATCCCTAAAAACAACAGCCCGCCGATGATCCCAATGCTGATTGTGCCAAGCCCTTGCGTGTTCACTTCCCAAGCCCCAAAGACCAAACTGGATGGAAGCCCGCCTAAGAGCATCACTGCGCTTGAAACTAATAAATTCCCGTTCTGACTCACTTTGCGGACTAATACGGAATATAACGCCCAAGTGAGCGCGGCGCACAGCAGGCTGATGTTGCCCCAAAATAAAGTTGGCGAAAGTTCGGCGGTTCTGGGGTCAATCACTGCAATTACCCCCAGCGTGGAAATAATTAAAGCGCTGATTTTTCTCGCCGTGTTTTTTTCGCCAAGCAATAGCGGCGCGAAGATTAAAACAAACGCCGGCGTAGCGGAAGTGACCAACGCGCCGTTTGAAGCGGTCGAAAGTTTTGTGCCGACAAATTGAAACCCCAATGAAATTCCGTAACCCACGAACCCAACGCGCACGCTTTGCCAGAATTGTTCTTTGGTGAAATGCGCTTTCTCTTTTTGAAAGAGAATGATTACGCCCAAAGCGGCGGCTCCTAAAACGAGCCGCACGCTCAACAAAGCAAAAGGCGGAATAACTTCCAAAACCACTTTGCTGACTACATACATGCCGCCCCAAATAGCGGCGGCGCCTAAACCGGCAAATAAACCTAAAACGCTGTGTTTGTGTGTCATAAACCCCGATTATATCGAAGCCTAGAAGCTACTCCCCAAACGTGTCAATCAGCAATTTGAAATTCCCGCCCACTGGATACAGAATGGGGCAGGTACAGCCGCGTTTTTTATATTCCTCTACTTTGGCTTTGGCTTCGGCGGGCGTTCCTGAAGCCGTAA